>NZ_JBVVQN010000006.1:59826-93791 GCF_055811075.1 Mesorhizobium sp. WSM4820
CGGCCCGAAAATCGGAATCGATTTTCGGAAAGCACGATGCGACGATTAAAGGTGCTAGAGCGTACTTTGCGCGTCCAAGTGGACGCGCGTCGCTCTATCGCATCGGCCCGAAAATCGGAATCGATTTTCGGAAAGCACGATGCGACGATTAAAGGTGCTAGAGCGTACTTTGCGCGTCCAGGTGGACGCGCGTCGCTCTAGCCGTTTCAATGTGGAGTTTCAAAGCCCTTCCGCGCTTGCCCACATGCCATGCCGACCTGCCGGCCAGTCTGGACAGCGACGTTCCGATCGGGCAGGAGTTCGCCCATGCGCAAGCTTCTCGTCATCGGCATCGGCGCCGGCAATCCCGACCACATGACCGTGCAGGCGGTCGACGGCTTGAACCGCGCCGACGTGCTGTTCATTCCCGACAAGGGCGCAAAAAAGAACGATCTCGCAGAACTGCGCCGCCAGATCTGCGATCGATTCGTCACCAATCCAAACTCGCGCCGGGTCGAATTCGACGTGCCGGTGCGGGCCGAGCCAGCGCCCTCCTATCGCTCGGCCGTCGATGACTGGCACGAGGCGATCGCCGCGATCTATGAAAGCCTGATCCGCGACGAGCTTTCGCAAGATGGCTGCGGTGCGTTCCTGATCTGGGGCGATCCCTCGCTCTACGACAGCGCGCTGCGCATCCTGGAGCGGGTGCGCATGAGAGGCAATGTCGCGTTCGAGCTCGAGGTGATCCCCGGCATCACTGCCGTCCAGGCGCTCGCCGCCAGCCACAAGATGGCGCTGAACCGCATCGGCGATGCGGTTCAGATCACCACCGGCCGCCGGCTCACCGAGGAAGGTTTGCCCGACAATGCCGGCAGCACCGTCGTCATGCTGGACGGCAAATGCGCCTTCAACACGCTGGACGACAACGACCTCCTTATCCACTGGGGCGCTTATCTCGGCACGCCCGACGAGATCCTCATTTCCGGCCGCCTTGGCGACGTCGGCGACGAAATCGTCAGGACCCGCGACGAGGCGCGTCGGAAAAAAGGCTGGATCATGGACACTTATCTGCTGCGCAAGCCCGGCGAGCCGGAGGAGTAGGCTCCGCCGATACAGGTTCCACCGACCTCACCCGGCATCGATCTCCGCCTGTAAAGCTTCCAGATGCGCCGCCGCCGCGGAAGCCGCAGCCCGTTCGATGGCGCGAAAGCGGCTGACCACCGCAAGCCCCGCCGGCGTCAACTGGGCGCCGCCGCCCTTTTTGCCACCGGTCTGCGCCGCGACCAACGGCTTGCCGAACACCCGGTTCATGTCCTCGACCAGATCCCATGCGTGTTTGTACGACATTTCCATGCCGCGCGCCGCCGCCGAGATCGAGCCGAAAGCGGCGATCTGCTCCAGAAGCTCGATCTTGCCCGGCCCGATGCGCCCTTCTGGATCGAGGTTTATCCGCAAGCTCAGCGACGGCATTCTCTCCTCCGCAGTCCCGCCATCCATCCTAGAAGCTCTCCGGCGCTACCGCTATTCCAAAATGATATAGCGACGATCATCCGCGGGTCATCCATCCGCCTCGACTGGCAGACCGGCGCTCATGTTCGCCGGGTCGAAGCTAACCGTCTTGACCACCGCGTAGACCTCTCGACCAAGCCGGAGTTTCAGCGTCTGTCGCGATTGCTCGGTGATCCGGGCAAGCACGGTTGCGCCATGGCAGTCGATGCCGATCTCGACTGCGGGACCCTCGCCCGGCGCCATCGTCACGATCGTGCCCTGCAAGATGTTGAGCGCGCTGAGACCCGTCGGCTGTTCGGTGGCGATCATCACATCGCGGGCACGGATGCGAATGCGCATCGGCGCACCGACCGGCACCGCCAGAAGCGGCACGCGGATCTCGCCCGCCACCGAGCCGAGCACGGTCATGCCAAAGACATTGTCGTGGCGCAGCACCGCGGTATCCAGCACGGCGCCGCCCTCGCCGCGCTCCTCCGCCGGCAACAGGTCGAGCCGCTGCATGATCGCCCCGGTCGGGCCGCAAGCAGCGACTTTGCCTTGCGCCAGCACAACGACGTCGCTTGCCAGTCGTGCAACCTCTGAAATCGAATGGCTGACATAGACGATCGGGATTTTCGTCTCGTCGCGCAGCCGCTCGATATAAGGCAGGATTTCTGCCTTGCGGGCCTCGTCGAGCGAAGCCAGCGGCTCGTCCATCAGCAACAGTTTCGGGCTGGCGAGCAGCGCCCGGCCGATCGCCACGCGCTGTTTCTCGCCGCCGGAAAGCTTTGCCGGCCGCCGGTCCAGCAAAGCACCGATGCCGAGAAGGTCGACCACCGCATTGATGTCCGCATAGCGTTCGGCCGTCGGCGTGAACCAGCGGCCGTAGCGCAGATTGCTGGCCACGCTCATATGCGGAAACAGCCGCGCGTCCTGGAACACCATGCCGATGCGGCGCTTGTGCTTCGGCACGAACCGACCCGCATCCGTATCGACCAGCACGCGGCCGTCGGCCTCGATCCGCCCCTTGTCCGGCCGGATCAGGCCGGCAATCATGTTGATCAGCGTCGTCTTGCCGGAGCCCGAGGGCCCGAACAGCGCGGTCAGCCGCCCGGCGCTCTCGAAGCGGGCGTCGACCTCGAAGTCGCCGAGCCGATGGCTGATGTCGACCACGACCGTCATTCGATATCCATCCGCCTGCCGACGCGCCGCGCCAGCACCTCCGATGCGACAAGTGCTGCCATCGAGATGACGATCGAGATCAGCGTCAGCCTGAGCGCGCCGGCATCGCCGCCCGGCACCTGCGTGAACGTGTAGATCGCCGACGGCAGCGTCTGCGTCTGGTTGGGGATGTTGGAAACGAAAGTGATCGTTGCGCCGAATTCACCCATCGCCTTGGCGAAAGACAGGATCGCGCCGGTAATCAGGCCGGGCAGGATCAGCGGCAGCGTGATCGTCCCGAACACCCACAACGGATTGGCGCCAAGCGTCCCGGCCGCCGCCTCGATTCTGCGGTCGACCGCCTCGATCGACAACCGGATCGCCCGCACCATCAGGGGAAAGCCCATGACAGCGCAGGCCAATGCGGCACCCGTCCAGCGAAAGGAGAAGACAATGCCGAAGTGCTCGGCCAGAAACGCCCCGACCGGGCCGCGCCTGCCGAAGGAGAGCAGCAGCAGATAGCCGATAACCACCGGCGGCAGGATCAACGGCAGATGCACCAGCCCGTTGAGCAGCGTCTTGCCCCAGAATTGGCCACGGGCAAGCACAAGCGCGATCAATATGCCGGGCGGCAGGCTGGCGACCATCGCCACTGTCGCCACCTTGATCGACAGCCGGACCGCGTTCCATTCGTCGGGAGTGAGGTCCAGCAACCAATCCATCTTTTGGCGTGCCTCAGTTGCTCGCCGTGAGGACCGTAAAACCTTGCGCCTTGAAGAGCTCGCCTGCCTTGGCGGATTGCAGGCACTTTAGGAATGCCGACGCATGCTTGTCCTTCGAATCCGCGATCTGGGCAACCGGGTAGACGATCGGCGGGTGCGAATCCTGCGGGAAGGTGCCGATCACCTTGACGCCGGGCTCGGCATGCGCGTCGGTGGCGTAGACGAGGCCGAGCGCTGCCTCACCTGTGGAGACCAGCTTGAGCGCGGCACGCACGTTCTCGGCCTGCGCCAACTTGTCTTCGATCGCGGACCAGACGCCGAGCGATACAAGCGCCGCCTTGCCATATTTGCCGGCCGGCACCGCTTGGAAATCGCCCATGGCAAGCCTGCCGTCACCGATCAGCCCGGCAAGATCAAAACCCTTTTCGATCTTGGTTTCGACCGTCGAACCCTCCGGCGCCACCAGCACGATCTGGTTGCCGAGCAACTTCACTTCGGTATCCGGCTTGGTCAGCTTCTTGTCAGTGAGATAGTTCATCCAGTCGCGGTCGGCCGAGATGAAGACATCGGCCGGCGCGCCGCCCTCGATCTGCTTGGCCAATGCGGAGCTTGCCGCATAGGAAATGGTCGCCGCCTCGCCGACATCGGCGGCGCAGGCGGTGTTTACCGCATCCAGTGCGTTCTTCATGCTTGCGGCGGCAAAAACGATCAGCCTGTCATCGGCATGGGCAACCGGCATGGCGGCGATCAATATCGCAAGACCGCCAATGGCGGCCGCCTTCAATCCGAAACCCTTGCGCACCAGCATGAAACTCTCCCGTGGCTTGAAATCCGATCGGCGCGACCCTGCCAGTCGATATATCCGCCTGAATATAACAAGGGAAGGCTTTTTGCCTGACTTAGCCCAATAGCGCGCCGACGGCACTGCATGACACCGCCACCGCTCGCGGGCGGACGACACAGCACCGGCGAGCAATTTGAGACAAAGCAAAAAGCCCGATGTTGCGGCTCACACCGCGATGGGCGCCTTGATCGTCGCATCGGCGAGGTAGTTTTCCAGCCGGAAATCTTCGAAGCGGAAGGCAAAAAGGTCCTTCACCTCCGGATTGATCCATAGCGTCGGCAGCGCCTTGGGCGTGCGCTGCAACTGTTCGCGCGCCTGCTCGAAATGGTTTGCATAAAGATGCGCATCGCCCAGCGTATGGACGAAATCGCCGGGCTTCAGCCCCGTGACCTGCGCTACCATCATGGTGAGCAGCGCATAGGAAGCGATGTTGAACGGCACGCCGAGGAAGATATCGGCGGAACGCTGGTAGAGCTGGCAGGAGAGCCTGCCTTCCGAGACGTAGAACTGGAACAGGCAATGACAGGGTGGCAGCGCCATGGCTTCCACTTCGGCCGGGTTCCACGCCGAAACGATCAGCCGTCGGGAATTAGGATTCTTGCGTATCTCCTTCAAGAGATTGGCAATCTGGTCGATGGCGCCGCCATGGCCGTCCGGCCAGGAGCGCCATTGCTTGCCGTAGACCGGGCCGAGGTCGCCATTCTCGTCGGCCCATTCGTCCCAGATCGAGACGCCGTGGTCGTTGAGATATTTGATATTGGTGTCGCCGGCCAGGAACCACAGAAGTTCATGCACGATCGACTTCAGGTGAAGCTTCTTGGTGGTGGTGACCGGAAAGCCGCGCGCGAGGTCGAAGCGCATCTGGTAGCCGAACACCGAGCGCGTTCCGGTGCCGGTGCGGTCACCGCGATCGGCGCCGTTTTCCAGCACGCGCTTCAAGAGGTCGAGATATTGGCGCATCGGCGATTCGGGGGCTCGATTCGGGTTAGGCAATCATAACCGACTGGCTGCCGGCCGAATATGTCAAAACGGCACCAGAGTCGCTTTCTCTTACCGGTCGTTTGCGCCGCCCCTCATTGCCCTGCCGGGCATTTCTCCCCGTATAGTGACGGGGAGAAAGAGCTGCCCGCGTCAGCATCCGCAAATTGACATGCGATGCTCAGAGGCTGGCGAGCTTGCCCAGCTCCTTGGCGACCAGGTAATAAAAGGTCACCCGGCTCTTGGTGTTATCGGCCTCCATCGCCTTGCAGGTCTTTTCGATGGCGGCATCCGCCTTGCCGCCGTCGTCGACGCCGAGCTTTTTGGCAACCCAGCTGGCCTTGACGCGACCGAGTTCGTCGGGATCCGTGCAGGAGACCAGCGAGGAATCCCGATTCCTGAGCGCAATGCCCAAATGCTTCACGACCTTGGCGACCGCGTCGGCATCCGCCGCGGCGTCGTACTTCTTCACGTCTGCGAGATAATCGGCCATCAAATTTTCCCCTCGTCGGCGCCACGGGATCAAGTCGATGAGGGTTGTGGCGCGCTGCCGCAAAATGTGCGCTAGTCGGTAACTCCTCACCGCCGCAAAGCTTCGGTTGAGAGCGTTGACAAGTCAAGCCTTTGGCGATGCTGTTTGAGACAGCGGACAAAGCATCATAGAGGCCTTTCATTTTTCACGATCGGTCCCTATATCTGTTTCGTCGGCTCGACCGACTATGGCGATAAACAGGCGATGAAATAAGCCGTTCGGACCCGGGGGCGGTACCCGGCGCCTCCACCAAAAACCGCTCTGCGAAGAGCGGCTTTTGCTGGGGGCGAAATAGGATCGACGAAGGTGTAAAGATCGTACTTTTGCCCGGCATTGTACCACCGTTATCGGGCTGAACTTATAGTTGCCAACGACAACTATGCGGAAGCACGTCTCGCCGCGTAAGCGGTGCGATAGCTTCAAATCAAGCCCTAGTGGTTCGCACTTCTAGGCGGGGTTCGGAGGTACCTGGCAACAGAAACCTCCACTTCTCCTGCTTCGATTCCAACTTTCCCTCCGATCCCCATCTCACCTCGATTCTGTGACGGCAGCAGGCTTGCTGGCAGCGCCGCCGCGCCCAGACGTGAAAAAGGCCGGGACTGACCCGGCCTTTTTCATTGCTCTCACTGGAAAGCATCTATTCTGCCGGCGCTTCGACAACCTGCCGTCCGCGGCCGAGCGTCACCTTGGCCAGCGTGAACGAGATCACCGCGCAAAGCATGATGCCGGCCACCATAGGCAGCGGCGTGCCGTCGAAGAACACCCCGGCGATGCCCATGGCGACCGCGCCGATGGCGAAGTGCAGGGTGCCCATCAGTGCCGAGGCCGTGCCGGCGATCGCGCCATGCTCCTCCATGGCCAGCACCGAAGTCGCAGGGATCACCAGGCCGAGGAACCCGTAGCCGACGAACAGCAGCGCCGCCATGACGTCGAGCCGATCGACGCCGGACGCCATCACCGCGAACAGCACCACCATCGTCGTCGCATAGCCGGCCACCGCGACCCGCACCACCGGCCTCAGCCCGAACCTTTCGGACAGCGTTCCCGTCAATTGCGACATGCCGATGAAGGCGACCGCGTTGATCGAGAAGAACACGCTGTAGACCGACGGCGACAGCCCGTAGTGTTCTATCAGGATGAAGGAGGAGCTCGACAGATAGACGAAGAAGCTCGCCAGCCCGAAGCCGCCGATGGCCGCCAGGCCAAGGAAGTTGCGGTCGCCGATCAGGAAGCGATAGGCCGACAGCGCAGTGCCGAACGAACTGCCTGCACGCGCCTCGACCGGCCGCGTCTCCTTCAGCGAGGTCGCCAGCAGGATGGTGGCGAGCACCGCCCCACCGGTCACCGTCCAGAACACGGCACGCCAGCCGAAATTCTCGATAATGACGCTGCCGGTGAGCGGCGCCAGGATCGGCGACACCGAAAACACCAGCATCAGGAGCGACATCAGCTTGGCAGCTTCGGTGCCGGTGTGCAGGTCACGCACGATGGCGCGCGGCACCGCCATGCCTGCACTGGCGCCGAGCCCTTGCAGAAAACGGAAGGCGATCAGCCATTCGACCGAGGGCGCCAGCGCCGAGCCGATGCCGCCGACCATGAACAGGGCGAGGCCGCCATAGAGCGGCAGCTTGCGCCCGACCATGTCGGAGATCGGTCCGACGACGATCTGGCCAAAGCCCATGGACAGAAAGAAGATCAGCAAGCTCATCTGCACGGCTGCGGTGCTGGCCTGCAGATCTGCGCCGATCGAAGGCAGTGCGGGAAGATACATGTCGATGGCGAACGGACCGATGGCCGATAACAGGCCGAGCACAACCGCGATGCGGAGGAATTGGGGATTCATGATAGCGGGCTTCTTTCAATCTGGTTGCCGACCGGCGTGTAATCCTGGGACGTCCCATCCCGTGGAATTCCTGCAGGGGGGAATTCCTCTAAATCTAAGTCCATAAATTTAGACACTCTTGTCTAATTCGTCAATCACCTATATATAGTTTTCATGAAGCACGACGTTTCTCCTGACAGCATCCCGCCACGCGGCCATGAGGCAAAGCGCGCCTCGATCATGGACGCTGCCGGCGAGGTGTTCTGCCGCGAAAGCTTCGCCGGCGCCAATATCGACATGATTGCCGCCGAGGCCGGCGTGTCGCGCCAGACGATCTACAATCACCATGGCGACAAGGAGAAACTCTTCGTCGCCATCGTCCGCGACCTCACCGAGCGCTGCAATGCCGGCATCTTCGCCACCATTTCAACCTTTCCCGACCAGCCGAAGGATCTCGAGGCCGATCTGATCGCCTTCGCCGTGCGCATGACCCGCAACTGTATCTGCAGCCGCGACGGAAAGTTCCTGCGCAAGCTGATCCAGACCGAGGGCGAGCGCTATCCCGAGCTGTTTGCCGAATGGCGCGAACTGGGACCGGGCAGGACATGGCCGGCGATCGCCGCCCGTTTCGCCCGCCTCGCCCATGCCGGTTTCCTCGACATCGAGGACCCCGATGTCGCGGCGCGCCAGTTCCAGGCCCTCGCCAATGCCGAATTGCAGACGACCTTCATGCTCGGCGGCACGCCGACCGATGATGAAGTGCTGCAATCCGCGACACATGGCGTGCGCACCTTCCTGCGCGCCTTCGCCAAGCGGCAGCCGGCGGCCGATGCGCAAAAGCACAGCGCGCTCGCTGGCGCCTAAGCGATAAAATCTGAGGCATGCCCTCTCGCATCTGTGCTGCCGGCATCTATATCCGGTTTACGCCGCGCTCAAGCTTGATTACAGCTATGCGGACGATTCAACGGAACCCGACAGCGACATGGCCGACGACCACATTCGCTACGACATTCTGGCCCAGGAGGCACTGCGCGGCGTCATGCGCAAGGTCCTGGCCGAAGTCGCGCGCACCGGCCTCCCCGGCAACCATCATTTCTTCATCACTTTCCTGACCGGCGCCCCCGGCGTGCGCGTGTCTTCCCGCTTGCGGGAGCGCTATCCCGAACAGATGACCATCGTCATCCAGTTCCAGTATTGGGACCTGAAGGTGACCGACACCGGCTTCGAGGTCGGGCTGTCTTTCTCCGACGTGCCGGAAAAGCTGGAAATCCCGTTCTCGGCCGTGCGCGGCTTTTACGACCCGTCCGTCAATTTCGAGCTCGAATTCGACGTGAAGACGGAAACCTCGGCAGACGGGGAATTGACCGGCAAGCCCGCTTCCGAACCGCTGGCCGTCGTCGCCGAGAAAAAGCCCGAGAAGAAGAAGACCGCTGAGGCCGAAAAGAAGCCGGCCGCAGCCGACGCCGCCGCCAAGGGCGCCGAAGTGGTGTCGCTCGACGCCTTCCGCAAGAAGTGATCCGACGGGCCGCGCGACATGGCCGACATCGTCAACCTCCGCCAGGCCCGCAAGCAGAAGGCACGAGCCGAGCAGGAGCGCCTGGCCGAACAGAACCGGGCGCTGCACGGCCGCTCCAAGGCCGACCGGGAGCGTGACCGTTCGATCGCCGACAAGGCAGAAAAATTTGTCGCCGGCCATCGCCGCGAAACCTCGGGCGATGCGGATTGCCCTGAAGTCAGACCGAAAAATGCGGCGGGGTTTTCGGATAAGTCCGATGCCTGAAGTGAAATGAGTCAGGTCCGGTGAGCCCGGTCGAGAAACGCTCGGTGACCATTCGCGGCCATCGCACCAGCTATTCGCTCGAAAAGCCGTTTTTCGACGATCTCGTCGCCATCGCCGCCGCACGCAAACTGACTCTCGCCGCCCTCGTCGCCGAAATCGACGAGGCCCGGCCGCGCGATGCCAACCTGTCCTCGGCGCTCAGGCTCTACGTCCTGGATTGGGCGAAGCGAGGGATGAATCCGGTCTAGCCCGGATGGTTAGCTGGGGCTATCCGCCGCCCAGCGACTTCAGCAGATTGTCGATCGACGAGGGTTCAAGCGTGGGTTTTGGCGCGGGTCCTGATGGCGGCGGGTTGTCATTGGCCGGCGGCTGACGCGCCCGCTCGATTTTCTGCGCCTGCTCGGCGGCGGCCCTGCGCTCGGCGTCGAGCCTTGCCTTTTGTTCCGCAGCGATCCGCCTCGCCTCTTCCGCCCGCCTCGCCTCTTCCGCTTTCCGCCGTCGCTGTTCCTCGGCCTTCGCCGCCTCGTCCGCCGCTTTTTGCGCCGCCTTGGCTCTCGCTTCGGCATCCGTCTTAGCCTTGGCCTCGGCTTCAGCCTTGGCTTTAACCTCCTCTTCAGCCTTCGCCTGCGCCTCGGCTTCGGCTTTAGCCTCGGCTTCAGCCCTCGCCTGCGCATCCGCCTTGGCCTTCGCCTCCGCTTCGGCTTTAGCCTTTGCCTCGGCTTCGGCTTTCGCCCTGGCATCCGCTTCGGCTTTCAGCCGCGCCGCCTCCTGCTGCTTGCGCAATTCTTCGGCTGCCCTGTCGCGCTCGGCTTGCAGGGCCGCGTAGTAACGCACCTCGCGTCGCAACCGCTGTTTTTCAAGCAGCGCCGCCTGCATCGCCTCGACCCGCTGCTGCTCCTTTTCCAGTGCGCGCTGGGTCAGGAACTGCGCCAGCGGCTCACTGTCGAATCGCCGCTTCGCGGCGCCGAACGGTCCGTCGACGCTGAAATTCACGGTCGGGTCGGAGCCGACCAGCGCTTCGTCGCCGGGCCGATAAATGATCGAGCCACTGGCAGCGACCTTGCTGGACTTCAGGTCCGCCGTGATGTCGGCCGACAGCGTCGCCGCCGGATTTTCAAGATTGACCGGCGGCGCCCTCAGCGTGCCACCGGCGATTGTGAAGGCGATGTCGGCATCCCCAGCCGGAAAACTGCCATCCGCGGCGATCTGCGGCGCGAAGCCGGCGGTCTTGGCCGCGTCGATATCGCGCCCAATGGCGTCAGCCTTGGCGATGAAGGCGCCAAAGGCGTCGGGATTGACGCCGGCAATGGTCAAACCTTTCAGCGCCGCCGTGCCGGAACCGGACAGCGCCGCAACCATTGCATCGACCGATTTGCCACTGGTCGAGAGCGCCGCCGAGAAATCGCCGGTTCCGCTGATGCCAGTCTCGGGCAGCACTGTGGCCAGATCGGCGCCGGCAAGTTTCAGCTGGCCGGAGAAAAACCCGGTGCCGTCATTGTTCTTCAGCTCGAACAGTCCGGAAAGCGCGCCGCCGGCGAACTTTGCCTTGAGGTCCGAAACGCGGATGCCTTCGTGGTCGAGCTTCAGCGAAAGCGCCGCGTCATAGGCCGTGGCCAACGGGCCGGCGACCAGCGACGCCGTGGTCAGGTCGAGTTCGGCGGTGAACGGCAGGATGGCTTTCTGGCTGAATGGGGCGGCCGGCCAAGCCTTGCCGGAGCCCAGAAAGGCCTGGTCGCCAAACAGTGCCACCGCCATCGGGTCGAGATCCAGATCATCGAGCGCCAGCGCGCCGGCAAGATGCGGCAGCCCGTCGGTGACGCCGACATTGAGGTCACCGGAAACCGCAGCCTCGTTGATGGCGCCGCTCAGACTGGACAGCACCAGACGGCCGTTGCCGAAGTCGGCGTCGGCCGCAAGCCAAGTCGACATGCCTGTCCCCAGGCCCGGCAGTCCGACGCCTGTCGTCATCAGCCACGGCTCGATGTCGGCGGCTTCCAGGCTGATCTTGCCCTTGGCGGTGGCGCCTTGTGGCGCGCTGGCGATCGTCCCGTCGAAACCGGCTTTGAAATCGTCGCCGGTCAGGTTGAAGCTCGTCGCCATGCCGCCGCCAAGCGTGCCTTTCGCCGAAACATCAGTGGTCGCCTCGCCAAGCATGCCGAGCGGCAGCGCCGGCAGGCCGTAAAGCGCCAGAAGCGCGGTGGCGTCGGTATTCCTGGCGTTGAGGGTCACCGACACCGGCGCCTCGAGAAGCCGATCGGCCAGTCCTTTGCCGGACAGCGATGCTGAAAACGCCGAGCCGCCTGCCCTGCCTTGCGCGCTGACCGCCAGTCCCGTCGTGCCGTCGCCATTGGCGGCGGCACTTGTCACCAGATCGATGCGCGCATTCTGCAACAGCTCGGGATAGGCGGCGACACGATCCGCCAGCCCTTTCAGCACGGCATTGTCGGGATAGTGCTTCGCCGCGACATCGACCAACGGCTTGAGATCGACGGCGACCACCGAGGCATCGAGCTTGCCGGTCGGGCTCGCTGGGAAATCCTTGATCCGGCCGGTGGCGCTGATCGAGGCGCCGGCAAGTCCGCCGACCGAGAGCCGGTCGATTTCAAGCAGCCCGTCGCGCAGCCTGAGCGCCGTATCGACCGTATCGGCGGTCAGTCCGCCGGCGCTGACCGGCCCGGCCTTGATCTGGAAATCGAGGTCGCGGTCGGAAAATCGGTTGGCGCCCTTGTCGCTGATGAAGATCGAGGCGAAGGCGGCGAGCCCGTCGACGTCGAGCTCGCCGCCGTCGAGCCGCATCAGCACCGACGGCCTGGCGTCTTCGCCCTGGCTGGAATCGATGCGGCCGGAAAATTTCGCCTTGCCGAGAACGAGTTCGAGGTCGCTGAAGGCCTGGCGGTTCCCGGACAGGTCGACCCTGGCCTTGAAGCCGGCGGCCGGAAGCCGGCGGATCGCCTCGTCGACATCCTTCGACAGCCAGGCGGCGAAGCCGGAAGGCTGCCCCACGGCCAGAAGCAGCGAACCGCTGAAGCCGAACTGATCCTCGAGACTGAGCATGCCGTTTGCTTCCAGCCTGGCACGGCCCGGGAGCGTCGCGCCCAGCGACTTCACCGACCAGCCAGCATCGGCCGGCTCGGCCGAAAGGCGCACGTCACGAACCGTCGTGTCGCCGGCCACTACCGCCGGCAGCTTCACCTCGACGGTGCCCGGTATGGTCGGCTTGGGCAGGGCGAGCAGCGCCTGCTCCAACGCCGCGACGCGCTCCGACAGCGTCAGTCCGGTCGCGGCGCCGACGGCTTCATCGAACTGCACCTGAGCGCCATCGGCCTCGATTGAAAAGCGAGGGTTCGGCCCAAGGTCGACGGCAGCCTTGCCGTCGGCGGTGTAGGGATTGTCGAGTGGTCCGGTCTCGAAGCGGAATTCGTCGACGCCAAGCTTCCGGTGGTCGAGCGAGAACTTGCCGTTCAGCCTGAACCCCGGTTCCGGCTTGCCGGCGCTGGCCTTCTCACCGTCGGTGCCGTCAAGCTGTGGCAAACGCTTGTCGGCGCCATTCCTGTCAGAGCTTGTGACCCTGAACTGGCCCGAATAGATCGCGGCCCCGTCGACAATGCCGGCATTGCCATCCGCTTCGATGACCAGCGGATAGGCGTCTGGGTCGGCCTTGAGCCTGAGCCGCAATTGTCCGTCGCCACTGGCCTTGCCGGTGGAGACGACGACCGTGCTGCGCAGGCCGTCGAGCCGCAGCGAACCATCCATCCGCCAGGGTCCGGCCAGCGATCTGGCAGAGATTGTCGAATTGATCTCGGAAAGACGATGGCTGCGGCCGCCGGCGGCATGGCGCAGCGCGATCTCTCCGTCGGTCACCGTCAGCTTCTCGATCGAGATCTGGCTGGGATCGTAGGGTGAGGACGGGCGTATCGCCCAGTCGACCGTGCCGTCGGCGGCAATGTCGATCGTCGCCTTCGGCCGCACCAGCCGCATGTCGAAGATCAGCACCTCGCCGCTCAGGAAGGGCGCCAGTTCGGCATCCATCGAAAAGGTCTCGACGGTCATTGCCGGCCGGCCGCCGGGGCCGCCGGCGACAGTGACATTCGAGAAGGTCACCGAGGGAAACGGCAGCAATTTCGCCGTTGCATCGCCCTGAACGGTGACCTTGCGGCCCAGAATGGCGCTCGCCTCGCGCTCGAAATCGGCCCGGTAGCCCGTCCAGTCGATAAAATACGGCACCACCAGCGCCGCACACAGCACCAGCACGAAAAAGCCACCGAAGATCACGAACAAGCGTGCGAGCATCAACCCCCAAGCAGTTGATTGAAAATCAGCCGCACTCTACCCGCATCAGCGTGTCGATAAAGAGGCAAATCGATCGCCCCAAAAGCAAAAGACTTTAGTCGGCCGGCAGTATCTTCCCAGGGTTCATAATGTTCTGCGGATCGAGCGCCTGCTTGATCGTGCGCATGATATCGACGCTGTGGCCGAGTTCATGGCGCAGGAAGCCGATCTTGCCTTGTCCGATGCCGTGTTCGCCGGTGCAGGTTCCATCCATGCCGATCGCCCGCATGTTCAGCCGCGCGACAAACTCTTCCGTCTGCTTGATTTCCTTCGGATCGTCCGCGTCCATCAGCACCAGCACATGGAAATTGCCGTCACCGGCATGGCCGACGATCGGCGCGATCAGCCCCATCTCGGCGATGTCGGCCTCGGTTTGCGTAACGCATTCGGCAAAGCGCGAGATCGGCACGCAAACGTCGGTCGACAGCCCCTTGGCGCCCGGCCGCAGCGTCAGCGACGACCAATAGGCGTCGTGCCTGGCCTTCCACAGCTTCGTCCGTTCCTCGGCGACGCTGGTCCACAGGAATGGTCCGCCGCCATAGTCTTCGGCGATCGTGCCGAAGGTTTCGGCCTGCTCGTCAACGCCGGCGTCGCTGCCATGGAATTCGACGAACAGGCACGGGCTTTCGGGATAGTCGAGTTTCGAATAGCTCTTCATCGCCCGCATCTGCAGCGCATTGACCAGTTCGATGCGCGCCACCGGAATGCCCATCTGGATTGTCGCGATCACCGCATTGCAGGCCGCCTCGACGCTGGGAAACGGACAGACGCCGCCGGAAATCGCCTGCGGAATGCCCTGCAGCTTAAGCGTCAGCTGGGTGATGATGCCGAGCGTGCCTTCGGAGCCGATCAGGAGCCGCGTCAGATCGTAGCCGGCCGAGCTCTTTTTTGCGCGCTTGCCGGTCGTCACCGTCTCGCCGTCGGCCATCACCGCCGTCAGCGACAATACATTCTCGCGCATCGTGCCGTAACGCACCGCATTGGTGCCCGACGCCCGCGTCGCCGCCATGCCGCCGAGCGATGCATTGGCGCCCGGATCGATCGGAAAAAACAGGCCGGTGTCGCGCAGGTGCCGGTTGAGATCCTCGCGCGTCACACCGGGCTCCACCGTGCAATCGAGATCCTGCGGGTTGACCGCTAGGATGCGGTTCATCCGCGACGTATCGACAGAAATGCCGCCGCCCGGCGCGTTGGTGTGGCCCTCCAGCGAAGAGCCGACGCCGAAGGCGATCACCGGCACGCGGTGCGCGGCGCAGGCCGACACGATCTCCTGCACCTCCGGTGTCGTCTCTGGAAACGCCACGCCATCCGGCGCCTGGGTTGGAATATAGGTGGTGGTATGCGCGTGCTGGGTGCGGATCGCCTGGCCGGTCTGGAACCGTTCGCCGAGCCGCTGCTTGAGGATGCCGAGCACCGCGGCGATGCCTTCTTCGTTGCGCTCGACCGGATTGAGGTCGCTCAGAGCCATCTATTCCTCCGCGAATGGACCAACGTCCACCCTTGTTATGGACTTATGGATGCCTATCGCATCGGCCCGAAAATCGAAATCGATTTTCGGAAAGCACGATGCGAAGATTCAATGTGCTAGAGCGTACTTTGTGCGTCCAATTCGACGCACGTCGCTCTAGTCTCCCCGACCACGTCCTGTCCAGCCAGAAGGAAGTTTTCGATGTCCACCGCCGCCCCCTTCGCCTCTGCTCCCATGGCCATCGAAAAAGACTGGATCGACTATAACGGCCATCTCAACATGGCCTATTACAACGTGCTGTTCGACCGCTGTTCCGACGAAGCGTTCGAAATGATGGGGATGGGGCCGGACTATGCGAAGCAGCGCCGGCTGACCATCTACACGGCGGAAGTCCATGTCTGCTATATCAGGGAGCTACATCTCGACCACAAGGTCGATGTCTCGTTCCAGTTGCTCGACCATGACGACAAGCGGCTGAGAGCCTACCAGGAAATCCGCCATGTCGACGGCTGGCTCGCTGCCACGTCCGAATCATTGTCGCTGCATGTCGACATGTCCGGACCGAAGGTGGCGCCCTTCCCGGCCGATGTCCTGGCCAAGGTCGAAGTCATGCGCGCCGCCCATGCGGCGCTGCCGATGCCTGAGCGCGCCGGCCGTTCGATCGGTATTCGTCGCAAGACGCTTGAGCCGCAGTCAGACCGCCGTTAACCTTACCAAGGTTTTAACGTGAACAAGCCGAATTGAGGCGTTGCACGACTCAGTACGGCGGTCGAGAACCGTCAGCATTGCGATACTGACGGCGGGGGCTGAAGCGGTTCGGGGAAATTGCATGAAAACCGATATCAAGGTCGAGGCGGACAAGCTGGCGGCCGACCCACGCATCAGCGACTACGATTTCTGGCGATCGCTGAAGAACCTCAACTACGAAATTTTTACCATCGCCAACAACAACGAGCCGATCCCTTTCGCCATGATCCGCTGGCGCGCCATCCTGAAGCAAGCGCGTATGAAGCGCGGCCACGCCTGATCGGTGCGGAAAGAAATGGTCTCGTCCTCCGG
Source organism: Mesorhizobium sp. WSM4820 (assembly GCF_055811075.1). Classification (NCBI taxonomy): domain Bacteria; kingdom Pseudomonadati; phylum Pseudomonadota; class Alphaproteobacteria; order Hyphomicrobiales; family Phyllobacteriaceae; genus Mesorhizobium; species Mesorhizobium sp. WSM4820. Next base: position 75,989 of record NZ_JBVVQN010000006.1, read on the forward strand.
TCGCATTTTTCGGGGGCGTTTGCGCCGCCCCTCATCCGGCTGCCGCCACCTTCTCCCCGTATAGAGACGGGGAGAAGGGAGCTTGCCGCAGCCTCGGCGCTCTTTCAGCAACGCCCGCAAATTGGCGAAACCATTGATGACAGCGTCCTTCTCCCCGTCACTATACGGAGAGAAGTGCCCGGCAGGGCGATGAGGGGCGGCGCGACTTTTTCCAGTTAAGCTGATGTATTGACGAACACTGCCGCAAGCGGTGAACGCGCCACCACCGGCGACGACTGGATGATTGCGGTGTTGGTCATCGCAAACGGAATGATGCGGTCGATCACCCGTTCGAGTTCGGCCACCGAGCCGACATGCGCCAGCGCGATGAAACAGTCCTCGCCGGTCACCCGATCGCACTGGGCGATTTCCGGCAAGTCGCGGATGATCTCGGCGACCGCAGCCAACTGCCCGGGCACCGGCCTGATCCGCAGCCATGCCGACAGCTTCATGCCGAGCGCGGCCGGGTTGATCCGCACAGTATAGGCCTCGATCACACCGCTCTCCTGCAGCCGCTTGATGCGCTCGGCCACGCTCGGCGCCGACAGGCCGACCGAGCGCGCCAGTTCAGCAGTGCTGGTGCGCGCATCCTTTTCCAGCAGGCGCAGGATTTTCAGATCCGCCGCATCCAGATCAGCATTTTCGTTTCGAATGCGTTTCAGGGAAAACTCCTTTGTTCACGAGAACAAATGATCTCTTTGGTCGGCCATTACCCATATAAAAAGGTAAATCTGCCTGCGATAATGACCCTATGGACGATCAAGCGCAAGCCCCAGCTGCTATCCCTGCCCTCGCCGGCCCTGTCTTTGGCAGGCTGGCAACATCGCTGCCGCCGCATGTCTGGTTCGGTGTCAGCGCTGTGTTTCATTATCTCGGGCCGGCTTTCGCCGTGCTGCTTTTCCCGCATGTCGGCGTGCTCGGAATGGCCTGGCTGCGCATCGTTGCGGCCGCCCTTGTCTTCGCGCCGCTGACCCGGCCGTGGACGGTCTTCGCCCGCGCCGACCGGCCGACACGGCTGCTGCTTCTCGGTTTTGGCGCTTGCCTCGGCGTGATGAATTGCTCCTTCTACCTGGCACTCGACCGGCTGCCGATCTCGCTGGTCGCGGCGATCGAGTTCGTCTGCACCATCGGCGTTGCGCTGTTCGGCGTCAGAAGCCCGCGCAATCTCGCAGCCCTTGCCGTTGCCGTCACTGGCACCTTGCTGCTGATCGACGTCAAATGGTCAAGCGACCCGATCGGCCTGTTCTGGGCTTTCCTCAACGGCGCGCTGTTCGTCGGCTACATCATGCTTGGCCATCGCGTTGCCCGCGCCGGCGCTGGCGACGGCATCGCCGGCCTGGGTGCCGCCATGGCGGTCGCCTGCCTCATCGTGCTGCCGATCGGCTTCACCGATGCGCTGCCGGCTTTCACGGCGCCGCCACTGCTCATCGCCGCCATCGGCGTCGGCATCTGCTCGTCGGTCATCCCCTATATCTGCGACCAGCTTGCCATGTCGCGGCTGCCGCGATCGAGCTTCGCGCTGATGCTGTCGTTGCTGCCGGTCACCGCCACGCTGATCGGCGTCTTTGTGCTCCGCCAGATACCCAGCCCAACCGATTGCATCGGCATCGCGCTGGTGGTGGCCGGCGTCGCTTTTCACAAACCGGCAAATGCCTGATCAGGCAAGCTTCTCCTTGAGAAAGGCGATCGTCCGGCCCCAGGCGAGGTCCGCCGCGTTCTTGTCGTAGCGAGCCGCCGACGTGTCATTGTTGAAGGCATGATTGGCGCCTTCATAGACATGGATCGTGTACTCGACTTCAGCTGCATCGAGCTCCTTCCTGAAGGCGTCGATACCGGCATTGATGCGGGTGTCGAGTCCGGCATAATGCAGCAGCAGCGCCGCCTTGATCTTGGGCACATCCTCGGCCTTCGGCTGCATGCCGTAATAGGCGACAGCGGCAGCCAGATCCGGCGCATTGGCAGCCAGTGTGTTCACCGTGGCGCCGCCCCAGCAGAAGCCGACCGCGCCGACCTTGCCGTTGCCATCCTCGCTGCCCCTAAGGAAAGCGACCGTTGCGACCGCATTGGCAGTGGTTTGCGCCGGATCGAGCTTGGAAAACTGCTCGCGCGCCTTGTCTTCGTCGGCCGGCGTGCCGCCGAGCGGCGACAGGAAATCCGGGGCCAGCGCAACGAAGCCTTCCAGCGCCACGCGCCGCGTCACATCGCGTATATGCGGGTTGAGCCCCCTGTTCTCATGCACGACGATGACGGTGCCGAGCTTGCCGGACTGGCCGGCCGGCTTGACCAGATAGCCCTTCATCTCGCCACCGCTGCCGGGATAGCTGATGTCCTCGCCCGTCACGCGTGAATCGTCCTCGGCAACAATCGCCGCCCGGGCTGAATTCGCCGCCAGCAGCGGCGCGATTGCGGCGGCCGCCGCACCTGATCCGGCAAGCCTGGTCAATTGTTCCATGAAGCGCCGCCGGTCGAGCGTCAGATGCGTGTATTCGTCATACGCATCTATCATAGCCTGGGTAATGGCGGGTCTGTTGACGGCGGGGCTGGCAGGGCTCGGTTTTGTCATGGCGCTCTCCTCGGCTTCGGGAATATGTCCGCCGCGCAAGATAGGGTCGAGGGCTGCATGGTCCAATCACGGATCAGTGAGGCCCAGCATGCAGTGCTCCACGACGTCGGTGGGTTAAATATACCCATTTGTAGGTTCCGGCGCTGGACAGAGAACAAAACGGAGACACTTCTGGCCTTTCGCTGCCGAATCACTACATTCGGGGGAGATGTCCGGCTTTTCGGAAGATATGCCTTTTTTTGATGAACCGAACGCGCGGCCCGTGGCCCCGTCGGGCATTGCTGCGCGCGCCATGGCTGCCCGCAGCGGCCATGCCAATGCGCCCGATTATCTGAACGGGCTCAACCCCGAGCAGCGGCTGGCGGTGGAAACCACCGAGGGTCCGGTTCTGGTGCTGGCCGGCGCCGGCACCGGCAAGACGCGCGTCCTGACCACCCGCATCGCTCACATCCTCGCCACCGGCAAGGCCTTCCCGTCGCAGATCCTCGCCGTCACCTTCACCAACAAGGCGGCGCGCGAGATGAAGCAGCGCATCGGCCTGCTGATCGGCGAAGGCAATGTCGAAGGCATGCCGTGGCTCGGCACCTTCCACTCGATTGGAGTTAAGCTGCTGCGCCGCCACGCCGAACTTGCCGGGCTCAGATCCGACTTCACCATTCTCGACACCGACGACGTCGTGCGCCTGATCAAGCAGCTCATCCAGGCCGAAGGACTGGACGACAAACGCTGGCCGGCCAAGCAGTTCGCCCAGATGATCGACGGCTGGAAGAACAAGGGGCTTGGCCCCGCCGAGATTGCCGAGGGCGACGCCCGCGCCTTCGCCAACGGCAAGGGGCGTGAACTCTACAAGGCTTACCAGGAGCGGCTGAAGACGCTGAACGCCTGCGACTTCGGCGATCTCCTGTGCCACCCGATCCGTATCTTCCGCGCCAATCCGGACGTGCTGAAGGAATACCACAAGCGCTTCCGCTACATCCTTGTCGACGAGTACCAGGATACCAACACCGCCCAGTACATGTGGCTGCGGCTGCTGGCGCAACGGCCGGACGCCGGACGCACTTCTACGTCGACAGGTTTGCGAACGGCCGAAGGCCGCAAGCCCGACCGGGCGTCGGCCGGCCAGGCCGCCCCCGCGGAGGCCAGCGAGCGAAGCTCGCGCGCGGCCGTGAGCGATAGCAAAGTCAACATCTGCTGCGTCGGCGACGACGACCAGTCGATCTATGGCTGGCGCGGGGCCGAAGTCGACAACATCCTGCGCTTCGACAAGGATTTCCCCGGCGCCACGATCATCCGTCTGGAACGCAACTACCGCTCCACCGCGCACATCCTCGGCACCGCCTCCCACCTCATCGCCCACAATGAAAGCCGCTTCGGCAAGACGCTGTTCACCGAAAAGATCGCCGAGGACGACGAGAAGGTGCATGTCCATGCCGCCTGGGATTCCGAGGAAGAGGCCCGCGCCGTTGGCGAAACCATCGAGGCCTACCAGCGGCAGAAGCACAATCTCAACGATATGGCCATTCTTGTCCGCGCGTCCTTCCAGATGCGCGAGTTCGAGGACCGCTTCGTCACCCTTGGCCTCAACTACCGCGTCATCGGCGGCCCGCGCTTTTACGAGCGCCTCGAAATCCGCGACGCCCTGGCCTTCTTCCGCGTCGTCGCGCAAGGCGCAGACGACCTCGCCTTCGAGCGCATCGTCAATGTGCCGAAGCGCGGGCTGGGCGAAGCCACCATCCGCCAGATCCACGACACCGCCAGGGCGCTGCGCATCCCGATGCTGGAGGCTGCAGAAAAACTCGCTGAGAGCGACGAGCTGAAGCCAAAGCCGCGCGCAGCGTTGCGCGAGGTCGCCGCCAATTTCGAGCGCTGGCAGAAGGCGCTGGAGACCACGCCGCACACCGAGCTGGCCGAGACCATCCTGGAGGAGAGCGGCTACACCGACATGTGGAAGAACGACCGCTCTGTAGAAGCGCCCGGCCGGCTGGAAAACCTCAAGGAACTGATCCGCTCCATGGAGGAGTACGAATCGCTGCGCTCCTTCCTCGAACATGTAGCGCTGGTGATGGACGCCGAGCAGAACGCCGAGCTCGACGCCGTCAACATCATGACGCTGCATTCGGCCAAAGGCCTCGAATTCGAGACAGTTTTTCTGCCCGGCTGGGAGGAAGGACTGTTCCCGCATCAGCGCGCGCTCGACGAGGGCGGCCGCTCCGGGCTCGAGGAAGAGCGGCGGCTGGCCTATGTCGGGCTGACCCGCGCCAAGAAGAACCTGCATTTGTGGTTCGTCTCCAACCGCCGCATCCACGGCCTGTGGCAATCGACGATCCCGTCGCGCTTCCTCGAGGAATTGCCGGAAGCCCATGTCGAGGTCGCCGAGAGCGGCAACTCCTATGGCGGCTACGGCAATGCCTACGGCGGCGGCTCCTTCGCCTCCGGACGGGGCGGCCAGGCGGCAGGACGGCAGAATCCTTACGGCGCGTCGCGCTTCGACAATGTCGGCGCAGAAAAATCCGGCGCCTTCTCCAGCACCTATGCAACGCCGGGCTGGCAGCGCGCGCAGCAGAACCGCACCGAGGCGACCGACCGCAACTGGGGCTCGCGCTCCGGCCACCAGGTCGAGCGCATCGGCTATGGCGAGACCGACAGTGGCTATGGCGCCGGCCGCACCTCGATCAAGGGCCGCACCATCGACGGCGAGCTGGTCGCCAAATCCGTCGCCGACACGCCATCCCCCTTCAATGTCGGCGACCGCGTCTTCCACCAGAAATTCGGCAACGGCAACATTGCCGCCATCGACGGCAACAAGCTGACCATCGACTTCGACAAGGCCGGCCAGAAACGCGTGCTGGACGGGTTTGTCACCGGGGTGTGAGTCTCCCCCTCACCGATACCGCGCCTGGTTCCATTTGTGACCGAGCAGCGACAGGATGATGATCAGCCCGTTGAAGAACTGGACATAGAAGCCGCTCAGGCCTGCCGCGACGACGCCGGTCTGGATGAACGACACGGTGACGGCGCCGATGGCGCCGCCGACGACGGTACCGATGCCGCCCCAGGTCGGCGTGCCGCCAACGAACACCGATGCCAGCACCGGCAGCAGATAGCCGTCGCCGGCCGTCGGCCACCAGGTGAAGTTGATCATCACCGAAAAGGTGCCGGCGATCGCCGCCCCGATGCCGACGAAGACGAATACTTTCACCCGCACGCGCTTGACGTCGATGCCCATCTGCTGGGCGCTGTCGGGATTGTCGCCGACCACCTTCACCTGCGCGCCGAAACGATGCCTGTTGTAGAGCAGCGCCGACAGCACGACAAAGCCAATGGCCCAGAAGATCTGCACCGGGATGCCGTAAAGCTGGCTGGAGAAGATCTTGTAGGCCCAGCTGTCGGCAAGGCTGGTCAGCGCCGTCGACCTGCCTTCGTTGATGATCTGGATCAGGCCGCGCAGCAGGAAGTTCATTCCGAGCGTGGCGATCAGCGACGACAGCCCGCCATAGACGACCAGCGACCCGACAAGGAAGCCGAGCAACGTGCCCGTTGCAATGGCGGCGGCAATACCGAGAAACGGGTCGTAGCCGGCCTGCACGACCAGCGCGAACACCCATGAGGCAAAACCCATCGTCGCCGGAAACGACAGGTCGATCTCGCCGCAGGTGACGACGAAGACCAGCGGCACCACCACGAACAGCGCAACCGGCAGCGTGGTGAGCACGGAACGGTAGAGATACCAGGTGGTGAAGACGGTCGGGTTGGCGATCATGAACACCGTCATCATCACCACGAACACGGCAAGCGTGCCAAGTGCGGCGCGGTTGTCGAGGATGAAGCCGCGCATCCAGTGATCGGATGGGTGTTTCCACTCTTTCCGGGGATTGCCGGGACGGGAGATGCCTGCGGACGGCTCTTGCAGATCGGGCTTCATCGTCTTGCTCATCGCGCTCTCTGCTCCGGGTCGCCGGCGTCGTGCAGTCCCGGCAATCCACCCGGATGCGCGACGTCTTTCATGAAGTTGATGAGGTCTTCGGCCGACTTGACCTGGCTGCGGTCGGCGGTGAGCGCCACCTTGCCGCGGTCCAGCACGACGAAACGATCGGCGATGTCGAAGACGTGGTGGATGTTGTGGCCGATGAACAGGATCGACCGTCCGCTCGCCCGCACCTGGCGCACGAAATGGAAGACCTTGGCGGTCTCGGTCAGCGACAGCGCCGTCGTCGGCTCGTCGAGGATGATCAGGTCGGCCTGCTTGTAGATTGCCCGGGCGATCGCCACGCCCTGGCGTTCGCCGCCGGAAAGCTGGCCGACGATCGATTGCGGCGTGAACACTTTCGAGGTGAAGCCGATCTCGCGCATCAGCCGGCTCGCCTCCTCGATTTCCTTGTTGACCTTCAGCCAGCCGAGAAAGCCGGTGAGTTCGCGGCCCATGAAGATGTTGCGCACGATCGTCTGCTGCACGGCCAGCGCCCGGTCCTGGAATACCGTCTCGATGCCGGCGTCGCGCGAGCGCGCGGCGCTCCAGCCGGTCACCGGCTGGCCGCGGATGAGGATCTCGCCGCTGGTCGGCTTGACCACGCCGGAGAGGATCTTGATCAGCGTCGACTTGCCGGCGCCGTTGTCGCCGATCAGGCCGACCACCTCGCCGCGGTCGACGCTGAGATTGACCCCGCCCAGCGCATAGACCTGGCCATAGGACTTGCTGATGTCGCGCAGCTCTATAAGGCGTTCTGCCATGGCGATCCTCACTTGGTTCCGGCTGCGGTCGCAAGACCGGCAGCCGTGTCAAAAGGTCAGCGCAGCGCCTGCTTGGCGAGCTCGGCGACGATCTCGTAATTGTCAGGCGTGACGAAGCCGGCGCCGGTGTCGACATTCATTGGCGCCAGGCCCAGCACCACCTGCTGGCAGAGGCTGAGGATCGGCAGATAACCCTGCAGGAACGGCTGCTGGTCGGCCGTCAGCTGGACCCAGCCGCCCTTAAAACCCTCGACGATCTGCGGGCTGGTGTCGAAGCCAAAATTGAAAATATCGCCAGCCTTCCTGCCTGCCGCCTGCATGTAGGTCGGGACGTTGCCCAGCATCTGTCCGCCGGGATAGCCAACCGCCTTGACGTCGGGATTGTTGAGGAGTGCTGCGGTAATCACCGGAATGGCCAGATTAGGGTCGGAAGCCCATTCGCCGCTCGGCGGCGAGGAGAGCTGGATGACCTCGACGCCCGCCTCTTTCAGGGCGGCGACCGTGCCGCGCTCGCGCGCGCCGCGGCTCTCGTTCTCGAACGGGCCGATCATGATCGCCTTGTCGCCGGCCTTGAGCCCGGCCAGCTTGAACGCCTCGGCGCCGAGCGCGCGGCCCTGCTCTTCCTGCTGGGCGCCGACATACCCGCCGCCGAACGCTGCCGTGACCTTCGGCACAGGCACGTTCTGGTACATCATCCTGATGCCGTCCTTGTGCGCCTGTTCGGCCAGCGGCATGATCGAAGCATCGCCCGGGTGGCCCATCATGGCGATGCCGCCGGGCTTGACCGCGACGGCCTCGCGCAATTGCTGCACCATCTTCTCGACATCCCACTGGGAGAAGATGTAGTCGACCTTTGGCCCAAGATCGGCCTCGGCCTGCTTGGCGCCATTGTAGACGATGGTGCCGAAGGCGTCGCCCTCGGCGCCGCCGACGAAGAAGCGGATGTGGACGTCCTTGCACCACTGGGCATCGAGCGCCTGGGCAGGCAAGGTGGAGATTGCGGCGGCGAGCGCCGTGGCGGCCGCCATGACGGTCGAGCGCAGAACTGTCCTTCTCATCGTGATGCTCATGCACTTATCCTCCCTTTGTTCCCTCGCAAGCCGAGGGGTCTTCGACGAATGCTTCGGCTTCTCGCCGCAATGCTTCGCTGGCCGGCTCCCTGTTTGATGCATGTCGTTGTCGCAAAACCGCTGCACACCCTTGGTCAGGCCCGAGGGCATGCTTTTGCGCGACATGCCTTAACTTCACGCCGGGTTCGGCAGATACGTCGCACCTCCCCGGCATTGCTTGAGGTAGTCCAGCGCCCGCACTTGCCCGGTAATCTCAAGGTCGCCGCGATAGACCGGGTCGTGCCAGCCTTCGATGTCGATGGCGCCCCTGTATCCGGCCAGCCGCAATTCGCTGATCACCCGCGTCCAGTCGCTGTCGCCGAAGCCAGGCGTGCGCATTTGCACGAACGGCAGCCGGCCGAACACGCCATGCTCGCGGATCACGTCCCAGCGCACCGTCGCGTCCTTGCCGTGGACATGAAAAATGCGCGGCGCCCATTTGCGGATCTGCGGGATCGGATCGATCAGGTAGACGAGCTGGTGGCAGGGCTCCCATTCCAGGCCGAGATTGTCATCTGGCAATTCGTTGAACATCAGCTCCCAGGCGTCCGGATTGTGGGCGATGTTCCAGTCTCCATCAGCCCAGTTGCCGTCCATCGCGCAATTCTCGAAGGCGATGCGCACGCCCTTGTCGGCGGCGCGCCGGGCCAGCGGTCCCCAGACCTCGCGGAAGCGCGGCAGGCTGTCGGGCAGCGGCTTGCCGCGGAGGCGGCCGGTGAAGCCGCTGACCATCGCGGTGCCGAACAGATGCGCATGGTCGATGGCCGTTTCCCAGGCATCAAGCACGCCGCGATCGACATCGCCGCTTTCCAGCGGATTGCCGAAGACGCCGAGCGAGGAGACGACGACATCGGCGTCACCGATCGCCTCGCGGATCTGGCCGGCCAGCCGTGGAAGATCCTTGTCGCCCAGCGTCTGCCAGAAGAAGGGCTGGATGCTCTCGAAGCCGAGCGGCAGGATCGCCTTAATATAGGCGGCCGGGTCATCGAGATTGGCCCGCACCATGGTGCCGATCCTGATGTCGAGAAGCGGGTTTGGCATCGTCACCCTTCCCAGAGCAAGATGAGGTTAGTTTTGGTCATTCTGCCGGGCTGGTTTGGGCCAAATCCTTCGGGCTCTGGCTCGGGTGTAGCACCACTACGCCCTTCGCCAGACCCCTCGACCTTGTCCCAAACCATCACCGGCAGAATGACCAAAACTAACCTCATCTTGCTCTATGCGATCGCGACCCGGCGCCCGGTTTCGGCGCTTTCGATCGCGGCAAAGACCATGGCCAGGCTCTTGATGTTGTCGGCGCCGCGCGTCTCCGGCTCGCTGCCGGTTTCGACGGCGCGCACAAAATCCTGGATGATGCCGAGATGGCCGCCGATGCGGTCATTGGGATCGAGCGGCGGCACGGCGAGCGGCTCTGTGCGATCGAACAGGCCTTCACGGATAGGCCGCGCGACTTCCGCCCTCAGCCCATCCTCACCGTCCCAGACAAGGCTGCCATGCTCGGCGACGATGCGCCATGTGCTCTCCCAACTGGTGCGGAAGCCGTCGGCGCACCAGGAGCCGGCATAGGTGAACAGCTTGCCGCCGCCGAGCTCGAAAATTGCGGTGGCCGACGATCCCTGCCGGTACCAGGAATTGACCGGCTCCCATTCCTGGCAGTAGACGCTGGCCGGCGCGCCGCCGACCATGTAGCGGGCGGCGTCGAAAGTATGGATCGCCATGTCGAGCAGCAGGACATGGCGCATCTCCTCGCGAAACCCGCCGAAATGCGGCGCGACGAAGAATTCGGCGTGGATGCTGGTTGGCGCACCAATGGCGCCGGAATCGAGAAAACGCCTGATGCGCCTGACGTTGGCGACATAGCGGCGGTTCTGGACGACGGCGTGCACGCGCCTGGCGCGTCGGGCTGCCTCGACGATGGCGCGCGCGTTCTCCGGGCTGTCAGCCAGCGGCTTCTCCGTCAGGAGGTGACAGTGATGCGCAAAGGCCGAAAGCGCGACATCACGCCGAGCCGCCGGAACCACGACGTCGAACACAGCGTCGGGCTTGGTCTGGTCGAGCACGGCGTCAAGATTGGTCCCGTCAATGGCGCCGGCAAGCTCGTATTCGCGCGCCCTTGCCTTCGCCCTGTCGGCGTCGAGGTCGACAAGGCCGACAATAGCCAACCCGTCGATCTGCCTCGCTGCATCGAGCCAGTGCTTGCTCATCGCTCCGCAGCCGACCAGGACGACATTCATCATCCAGCGCTCCTCCTCCGCTCGGCCCCTCCAGACCGATCGTCACGGCATTCACGGCATGACCGTAAACGTTTTTCCGTAAACGTTTACGAGAACACACCGGAAGGCGTAGAATGTCAATTGGCCGCTCGCGAAAATCACCTAGATCACCTTGGCCTGAAGAGCGGCCGATGATAGCCAGGCAAGGGGGAGAACTGTCCTTTGGCGTCCAGCATCCACGACCTTGCGCGTCACCTGAACATTTCGATCGGCACCGTGTCGCGCGCGCTCAACGGCCGTGCCGACGTCAATGCCGACACCCGCCAGCGCGTGCTCGATGCGGCGGCAAAGCTGAACTATTCGCCGAACCAGTCCGGCCGCAGCCTGCGCCGCGGCACCACCCACTCGATCGCCTTCATGCTGCAGCCGCACCCGGGCGACCAGCAATATGGCGAACCGTTCTTCATTCCGTTCCTGACCGGGCTGCAGGCGAAACTCGCCGAAAGCGGGCTCGATCTGATCGTGGTGATGGGCGCGCCGGGCGACTACCAGCAGGAGCGCCTGCGCCGGGTGGTCGAGACGCGCCGGGCCGACGCCGTGGTGCTGGCCTATACGCGTCGCGAGGACGAGCGCATCGATTACCTGACCAGGGTCGGATTCCCGTTCGCGACGCTCGGCCGCAGCCGCTCCGGCGGCAAGACCTATCCGTCGCTCGACCTCGATTTCGAAAAAGCCGGGGCCGACGCGGTCGACCGCCTGGTGGCGCGCGGCCATCGCCGCATCGCCGCCATCCGCCCGTCCCTCAACCTCAATTTCGGCTACCTGTTCCTGGCCGGCTATCGCAAGGCCCTGCGGCGGCACGGCATCGAGGTCGACCCCGAGCTGATCGCGAAAGGCTTCATCAACGAGGCCGGCGGCGACGCGGTGACGCCGCAGGTCATGCGCTGCAAGGACCCGCCGACCGCCATCATCTTCAACAATGACGCGATGGCACTCGGCGGCTGCAAGGCGCTGGCCGAGATGGGCATCAAGCCGGGTCACGACATTGCGGTGATCGTCATCGTCGACACGCCGCTCTGCCGCTATTTTTCACCGGCACTGACTGGCTTCCGCCCTCGCCTGGAGCCGATGGGACGGCGGCTTGCCGAAATGTTGCTGGCGTCGATCCCGGCCTTCGCCGGCCCCGAAGGCGCGCGGATCATCCGTGAGGTCTGGCCGCTGGAGCTGATCGCGCGCGACAGCGACTGATGATGGCCGGGCCTTCCCTCCAGCCACATCGATCGCCTAGGATGAGTCAGGCGCAGCAGGGGAGAATCCATGGGCAAGGGACGGGTCGAGGCATTTTCCGATGGCGTCATGGCCATCATCATCACCATCATGGTGCTGGAATTGAAGGTGCCGCATAGCGCGGATTTTTCCGCGCTGGCACCGCTATGGCCCACCTTTCTCAGCTACGTGCTGTCCTTCATCTATGTCGGCATCTACTGGAACAATCTGCACAACATGTTCCACACCGTGCAGCGGGTCGATGGCCGCGTGCTGTGGGCGAATTTGCATCTGCTGTTCTGGCTGTCGCTGATGCCCGTGACCACCGCCTTCATCGGCGAAAACCATTTCGCGCCGGTGCCTGTCGCCGTTTACGGTGTTGTCCTGGCGCTTTGCGCGGCCGCCTACTTCATTCTGGTCGTCCTCCTGCACCGGCTGCATGGCAACGACACTGCCTTCGCCAGAGCGGCAGGCACCGATCGCAAGGAAAAGATCTCGGTGGTCCTCTACATCGCCGCCATTCCGCTGACCTTCGTCAATCAATGGATCAGCGTCGCGCTCTATGTGCTGGTTGCCATGATCTGGTTCGTGCCCGACAAGCGTTTCGAAAGGCAGATCGAAAAATAGGTCCGCCCTATCCCCGCATCGCCTTCAGCTTTTCCGCCACCGAGGCCGCAAGGTCGGCATAGCGCTCCTCCAGCCGCTCGGCCGCCTTGATCACCGAAAAATCATGGCCGAATTTTTCCAGCGCCATGCGCAGCTTCTCGACGAACTCCGCCTGCTTTTCGAGCGCCGAAAACAGCGTTCTCACTTGCGCTTCGCTGATGTCGGGATTGGCAAGCATTTGCGGCACCTCACGGCTCATCTGGTCGCCGGTGGCGGTCTGTTCTTTCAGGATCTCGATCCAGTCGGTCAATCGGTAATCTCCTTCTTACGCGGACAGCATGCGCAGCGCCTGCCGATGTGGTCAACCCAAGGACGCCCAAACGGGCTTGCGCGAGGCTGTCGCCGCGTTAAGTTCGGCGCGACCTGAACGAGGACACGATCGATGACCAGCGACGCCGAAATCCAGAGCGCTTTGCCTGCCCTTGGCTCCGGCAACGTTGCCGTCATCACCGGCGGCGCCAGCGGCATCGGCCTTGCCGCGGCCAGGCGGCTGGCGGCAATGGGCCTGAAAATCGTGCTGGCCGACATCGGCGGCGCGCGGCTCGATGAGGCTGCCGGTGCCGTTGCCACGATTGCCGGCGACAGTGGCGTGCTCGCTGTCGCCACCGACGTCTCGAAAGCCGACGAAGTCGACAGGCTGGCCGAAAAGGCATTCGATGCCTTCGGCGGCGTGTCGCTGTTGATGAACAATGCCGGCGTCGGCAACAATCCCGGCAAGCCCTGGGAGAACCGCGACGCCTGGAAGCGGCTGCTGGACATCAATTTTTGGGGCGTCGTCCATGGCGTCGAGGCCTTCGTGCCGCGCATGCTGGCTGCAGGAAAACCGGGCCTGATCGTCAACACCGGCTCCAAGCAAGGCATCACGACGCCGCCCGGCAACCTTGCCTACAACGTCTCCAAATCTGGCGTGAAGAGCTTCACCGAAGGCCTGGCGCATGCGCTGCGCAACGAGCCCGGCGGAAAGATTGCTGCGCATCTGCTCATTCCGGGGTTCACTTTTACCGGCCTGACCGAGGGTGCAACCGAAAAGCCCGCCGGCGCCTGGACCGGCGAGCAGGTGATCGACTTCATGCTGGCCGCGCTGGTGCGTGGCGACTTCTACATCCTGTGCCCCGACAATGAGGCGACGCGGACCATGGACGAAAAGCGCATGGCCTGGGCGATCGGCGACATCATCGAAAATCGCCCTGCTTTGTCGCGCTGGCACCCGGACCACAAGGAGGCTTTCGCGGCGTTCATGGAAAGCTGACGCTCACGCATGTGTCTTCGAGCCGCGCTTTTGCACAGTGGCTTTCTTGACCGCCCTATCATGCCGTTTCGCCGCCTGTTCACATTTTCTACGAATCTCCTCGACCTCGGATTCGGTCAGGTGCTCGATGCCGATAAAGGTATTGTGAGCTTTGCCGACCCGGATCAACTCGTCGAGTTTCGTCTGAATCGCCGTGCCATCGCGGTTCTGGGTGTTCTGGATGAGGAACACCATCAGGAAGGTGACGATCGTCGTGCCGGTGTTGATGATGAGCTGCCACGTATCGGAAAACCCGAACATCGGTCCGCTTGCCCCCCACGCAACAATGATCAGGAAACAGACCGCGAATGTCGACGGCAGACCGGCTAGATGCGCAACATAGTTGGCGATCCTGGTGAAAAGCTTCTCTATCATGGCAGGAGAAACAATCAGCATCCGCTGAGGTTCCCTCCTTTCACGGACGTAGCCGTTCAGAGAGCCCCAAGGATCAGGGGATTTCGTGCTCCCAGCGGTCGAGGAAGGCCTCGATGGAAAGCGCCTGCATGTCAGGAATGGCCTTGGCGAGTTTTTCGACCGACCAGTCCCACCAGCCGAGGCTTTCAATCCGCGCAGCGGTTTTCTCGGCAAAACGCTGGCGCAGCGGCTTGGCCGGAACCCCGGCGACGATCGCATAGGCAGGTACATCGCGCGTTACCACCGCATTGGCGCCGACGATCGCGCCATTGCCGATGCTCACATCAGGCATGATCACCGCACCATGGCCGATCCAGACGTCGTGGCCGATGGTGACGGACGTCGCCCGCCGTCGCTCCCGAAATCCGGCGTCGACGCCGAGCCAGCGGAAATACTCGTTTGGCCGGTAGCTGATCTTGTGCTGGGTCAACCGTTCGATCGGATGCTCGAGCGCGTTGATACGGCTGTTGGCGGCGATCGAACAGAACTTGCCTGTTGTCGTGTAGATCGCCTCGGCGTGGCGCTCGAAATAGGAGAAGTCACCGACTATGACTTCGCGCAAGATGACCCGCTCGCCGATCGAGGCGTAGCGCCCAAGCTTGCATGCCTTCAACTCCGCGGTCGGGTGGATTCGCGGCTCGGGGTCTTTCAGGACGAGGTTTTCGGGACGGTCCATCCCGGCGGCTTTACGCCCGAGCGGTTAGTCCCGCAAGCGGGAGCAATCGTCCGTCACCTGTTTCCAGAGCCTATTTCGGCTTGCCGTTGGTCCACATCACGTTCTGGCCATAGAGCGGTACCGTGGTGACCGACATTTTCGCTGAACCGTCCTGCACCTGGCGCGAATGCGACAGATAGATCAGGGTCTCGTTGGCTTTATCGTAAATGCGGTTCACCACCTGTTTCTTCCAGATCAGGCTGATGCCTTGCTTGAACACCTCCTCGCCGGTCTCGCTCATGTCGATGTCGCCGATGGTGATCGGCCCGGTTTGGCGGCAGGCGATCGAGGAATCGGATGGGTCCTCGAACCAGTTGCCCTTTTGCAGGCGATCGATCACGCCACGGTCGAAATAGGAGACATGGCAGGTCACGCCTTCGACCTTCGGGTCCTTGATCGCCTCGACGATGATGTCGTTGCCGAGCCAGTCGACGCCGACCTTGCCGACCTCCTGGGCGACAGCCGCACCAGCACCGACGACAAGGCACGCGGCCAAAGCGCCGCCGATCAGTTTTCGCCCAATCAGTCCTTGCCCAATCAACCTTTGCAAACGAAGCCTCCTGCCGTTCGAGTTTTGCCGACCTCAGGTGGGACGGGCGGCAGCACTTTGCAAGCGGATCAGTTTTTAAGAGAAAGCCGGTTGCGGCAACGCGACATCTTTGCGCGAGCGAGATCAAACCGTTAAGAGTGTTCGCCCAACAAGCTCCAAAGGCGCCGACACGGCGCCGATGAAAATAGCGACGGACAGCCAATTGATGATGCGTTCAATACTGGTCGGCATTCTCGTCCTGATGGCGGCGGGCATCGGCTGGCTCACCTTTGAATGGTACCGCGGGCATTATGGCGGCGAGCCGTTCGGCGCGCCGTTCACGCTGGTCGACCAGAAGGGCGCTCCGATCAGCGAGGCTGCCTTTCGCGGCCAGCCCAGCGTCGTCTTCTTCGGCTTCACCCACTGCCCGGAAGTCTGCCCGACCACGCTGTTCGAACTGGCCGGCTGGCTGAAGACGATGGGCGACGATGGCAAGAACCTGCGCGCCTATTTCGTGACGGTCGACCCGGAGCGCGACACGCCCGAAATCATGAACGCCTATATCAGCAACTTCTCCGATCGCATCCTCGGCATCACCGGCGACCCGGACAAGGTCCGCGCCATGGCCAAATCCTTCGGCATCTATTCGAAAAAGGTCGATACCGGCAACGGCGACTACACGATGGACCACACTGCTTCGGTGCTGCTGCTCAACGCCAGGGGCGATTTCGCCGGCACCATCGCCTATGGCGAAAGCCCGGACGCCGCCATCGCCAAGCTCAAGCGGCTGGCGGCAGGTTAGTGCATGGTCCCGAACCGACGGTCCGCGCCAGCGAAAAGTGGGAACCGGTTTTCGGACAAGATCATGCTCACGAAGAAAATCGTTTGATGACCCAAACGCGGCTTTATTTCAGCACTGGAAAGATCGAGGCCGACCATATCTTCGCGGCGTTCGAAGCGGCATTCGAAGATGAGGGCCTGCCGATTGGCTTGGTCGAAGTCGACGAGGACCGCGACATCCACGAAGTGTCACTCTATGCCGACGGCGATGTCGATGCCGTCGAGGCGCGCTTGAAGGAGATCCTTGCCGGGCTGGCCCTGTCGAGGCCGATTGCGCGCGAGCCCGTGCCTGATATCGACTGGGTGACGCGTTCATTGGAGGGACTGAAGCCGGTACGCGCCGGCCGTTTCTTCGTCCACGGCGCGCATGACCGCAGGAAGCGCCACAGCGGCGAACTCGCCATCGAGATCGAAGCGGGCCTGGCTTTCGGCACCGGCCATCACGGCACCACCGCCGGATGCCTCGAAATGCTGGAACAGGTCGTGCGGCGCGAGCGCCCGCGCAACGCGCTCGACCTCGGCACCGGCAGCGCGGTGCTGGCCATCGCGCTGGCCAAGCTCGCCCATATTCCGGTGCTGGCGACCGACATCGATCCGGTCGCCACAAAAGTCGCCGCCGCCAACGCGCGGCTCAACCACGTCAAGGCGCTCGTCGAAACGGTGACGGCGCCGGGCTTCCACCATCCGATTTTTGCCGCGCGCGGGCCTTTTGGCCTCATCGTCGCCAATATACTGGCGCGGCCGCTGATGCGGCTGGCGCCCGAAATGGCCGGGCATATCGCCTTGGGCGGCTCGATCGTGCTGTCGGGCATCCTCGACCGGCAGCGCGACGCGGTGATCTCCGCCTATGTCGGCCAGCAGTTCCGCCATGTCAGGACCTTGCATCGCGAAGGCTGGGTGACAATCCACCTCAAGCGGTGACGCGCAGCGCCTTCAATCGCACGCCGCAAATTCGCTCAGACATAGCGCGACCTTGCCGCCTTCTTCAGTTCTTCGCGATCGTAGCCGTTGGCTTTCAGCGTTTCGTCGTCAAAGCCAAGCAGAACCGCGCTCACATAGCGGCTCGCTTCGCGCTGGCGCGCTTCAATGAGAGCGTTCACGGCGCTTCTGAAAAATCCGCGTCTGGCTGAATTCGTGGACATGATGGTCTCCTTTGCAGGGCAGTAAGACTCGTTCCTCCACGCCAAAAAGGTAAGCTCTGCTGACCTTTTTTTAAATCGCTGATTCTGCATGGCGTCCATGCGCAAAAGCGATGCTGGACCGAACAGGGCAATCACTGCAGGCAAAAGAGGGCCTCCCAGCTCACGTAGAATGACCACCGTCGATGTCGGGGGGGGGGGGGGGGGGAGGGAAGGGGGGGCGGGGGGGGGGGGGCGGCCGGCGGGAGAACAGGAGGATACGAGAACTAAGAACACGCGCAGCCCGGTGAGAAAAAA
>NZ_JBVVQN010000006.1:93801-311203 GCF_055811075.1 Mesorhizobium sp. WSM4820
TCCACCACCCCGGCGCCCCCCCCTCCCTCTCAAACCCCCCCCGGGCGGGGGGCCCCCCCCCCTCCCCCCCGCCCGCCGTTGTGGGGGCGGCCGCCCTGACCTGAAGCGATTGCCCTGCTGGACCGAATTCGGCCGGCGCCTGGCGTAGCAAAAGTCGATTCCGATTTTCGGGGTCATGCGCTACGGTCGCGCCAAAGCATCGGGCCCAAAAGTGGAAACCGGTTTTGGGAAAACCCGATGCTCAAACATAAAAGCTGGATGTGAGCGGCGGAACGGGTCGACTAGTCCGCCGCTCGCATCCAGCATCCGAGGAGAGGCCATGATGTTCCAGACCTTTGATTCCGCAGGCGACCCCGCCGTCGGCAAGCCGCGTGTGGCGTTGCTGCGTCAATGGCTGGCCGCCAACGGGCTGGATGGCTTCATCGTGCCTCGTGCAGACGAGCATCAGGGCGAATATGTCGCCGACCGCTCGGCGCGGCTGAAATGGCTGACCGGCTTCAGCGGCTCGGCCGGCGTCGCCATCGTGCTCGGCGACCGTGCCATCATGTTCGTCGACGGCCGCTACACGCTGCAGGTGCGCCACGAGGTCGATCTCGACATCTTTTCGATCGAAAGCCTGGTCGACAATCCGCCCGCCACCTGGATCAAGGACAATCTCGGCAAGGGCGTGCGGCTTGGCTTCGATCCGTGGCTGCAGACGATCGGCGACGTGAAAGCGCTGAAAGCGTCGGCCGAAAAATCGGGAGCGACATTGGTGCCGCTCGAGAGGAATCCGATCGACGCCATTTGGGAGAACCAGCCCGAACCGCCGCTGGCGCCGGTCGAGCTTCATCCTATCGGCTTTGCCGGCGAATTGGCCAAGGACAAGCTGGCGCGGCTGGCCGAGTCGATCGGCAAGGATGGCGCCACCCATGCCGTGCTGACCGACCCGTCCTCCATCGCCTGGGCCTTCGACATCCGCGGCGGCGATGTGCCGCACACGCCGCTGGCGCTCGGCTTCGCCGTGCTCGCCGCCGATCGATCGCACCTGCTTTTCATGGATCAGCGCAAGTTTTCACGCACCGTCGCGGCCTATCTGACGCAGCTCGCCGAATTGCACGAACCCGGTGAATTCGAAGCTGCGATCGCGGGATTGGCCAAGGGCGGCGCGAAGATCGCGCTGGATCCGGTGCTGGCGGCGGAGAAGCTCAGGATGCTGGTCGAGGACAATGGCGGCACCGTCATCACCGCGCCAGACCCTGCCCGCATTCCACGCGCGACGAAAAACCAGGCCGAAATCAACGGCGCCCGCGCCGCGCATCGCCGCGATGGCGCCGCCGTTGCCAACCTGCTTTGCTGGCTCGACCGCCAGGAACCCGGCAAGCTCGACGAGATCGCGGTCGTCACCAAGCTTGAGGAGTGCCGCCGCAGCACCGGCGAGGAAACGCAAATGCCGCTGCGCGACGTGTCCTTCGATACCATCGCCGGCGCCGGCCCGAACGGCGCCATCATGCACTACCGCGTTTCCCGCGCCACCAGCCGAAAGCTCCAGTCTGGCGAACTGTTCCTGCTCGATTCGGGCGGGCAGTATCAGGACGGCACCACCGACATCACCCGCACCGTACCGATCGGCACACCGACCGAGGAAATGCGCGAACGCTTCACGCTGGTGCTGAAGGGCATGATCGGCATTTCCATGCTGCGCTTTCCCCCGGGCACGCGCGGCTCCGAGATCGACGCCGTGGCGCGCCTTGCCCTGTGGAAACACGGTTGCGATTTCGCCCATGGCACCGGCCACGGCGTCGGCTCCTATCTGGCCGTGCACGAGGGCCCGCAACGCATCGCCAGGACCGGCACCGAAAAGCTGCTGGCGGGCATGATCGTCTCCAACGAACCGGGCTACTACAAGGAGGGTTCTTACGGCATCCGCATCGAGAATCTCATCCTGGTAACGCCGGCCGAGCCGATAGAGGGCGGCGACATCGCCATGCACGGCTTCGAGACGCTGACGCTGGCGCCGATCGAAACCAGGCTGGTGCGGTCGGACCTTTTGACGCGCGACGAGTTGCATTGGCTCGACACATACCACGCCCGCGTGCTGGCCGAGATCGGACCGATGCTCGACGGCGAGGCGCTGGCCTGGCTGGAAAAGGCAACCGCACCACTGCCGCACGACCAGAAGATTTGATTTTTCGGAAAGGCGGTGGGTCAGCTATCGACGCGGGATGCCGGTCTGCAGGGAATGGCCTGCAGCCTTATCGCTGCCTTCTAACGCCTCAGCCCGGGTCGCCGACGGATTTTGCAGCGAAACCCGTTGAAGACACATGGCGGGTGCAGGATGACGGTCGTGTCGGCAGAAGGTCTGGCGTGGTGGAACGAGAAGGCAGAGCGTGGGCGAAACCGACGAGCGGCTGCTGGCGCTGATCGCTCAGAACAATGCGGCTGCGGTGGAAGCCATGGTCGAGCGCAAGCTGCCGCGGCTGATCCGTCTCGCCACGCGAATGCTGGGCGACCGCGGCGAGGCCGAGGATGTCGCGCAGGAGACGTTCTTGCGCATCTGGCGGGCGGCTCCGGGCTGGCGCGCCGGCGAGGCGAAGTTCGACACCTGGCTGCATCGCGTCGCACTCAATCTCTGCTACGACCGGCTGCGCAGGCGGCGGGAGACGCCGGTGGCGGAACTTCCCGATCGCCCCGACCAACGCCCGGGCGTGGAAGCGGATATGCTCGCGGCCGACGATCAGCACCAGGTGCGGCGCGCGCTGGCCGAGCTGCCGGAGCGCCAGCGCGAGGCGATCGTGCTGCAGTATTATCAGGAGCTTTCGAACAGCGATGCGGCAGAGGTCATGGGGATCAGCATCGAGGCATTGGAAAGCCTGTTGTCGCGGGCGCGGCGGCAGCTGCGCTCCAGGCTCGGACGAGACAGGGACGAAATGACATGACTCCAGATAGGTTTTCCGAGCTCGTTGCCGCCTATGGCGGGTCGCCGCAGCGCTGGCCTGAAAACGAGCGCGCGGCAGCGCTGGACTTCATCGCCGCCAATCCGGCTCAAGCCGAAGCCGCACTTGCACCGGCGGTGGAGCTCGACGATCTGCTGTCGCGCCATCGCGTCGCAGCTCCGGACGACGCGCTCGCGCGAAGGATCATCGCCACGGCGCCGTCTGCGCTTTGGCGCCGCACCCAACTCGTCTGGCGGTGTGCCGGATTGGCCGGCATCGGACTGGCGGGCGCGCTGGCCGGGGCGCTGACAGTCGCCGTGCTGCTGCCGCCCAACAGCGCCCCTGACGATGGCGACACCTATGCGCTGACCGCATTCGGCGACATGCAGGGGGACGTGCAATGAGCGAACGCAGCATCAGGATCCTGCTTGCCGTCTCGCTGGCACTGAACGTTTTCGTGCTCGGCGCCGCCGCCGGCGCTGGCTATATATGGCAGGCGCAGCAGGGGCAGCGCGACAGGGCGGGCGACCAGCGCGGCCTGCGCTTCGCCGCGGCCGGCCTGTCGCCCGACCAGCGCAAGGCGTTCCGCCAGGCGCTCGCAGAGGCGCGGCGCCAGTCGGCTGCCGACATCGAAGCGGCTCGGGTCGGCCGCGAGGCGGTGGCGCGCCTGATCGAGGCTGAGCCGATCGACGCAGCGGCGGTCAATGAGACGCTCGCCTCGGTCCGGCAAGCCGATATGGCGCTGCGCGGCCGGCTCGAACAGGCAATCGTGACCTTCGCGACGGGACTGACGCCAGCCGACAGGGCGCGACTTGTCGACGGCCTGCGCGGCCGCAGCAACATGCTGCGCCGAGCGGGCGAAAAATAGAGCTGGAAACAGCGACGGATTCCAGTCGCTGCCGCGTTGAAGCCTCCAAAAGCAATGCTGACGGAGGCACCATTGGCAAGTCCGAGCGATGTCGCGGTTGCGCTCAACCGCTTCGGCCTGGGCGCCCGGCCCGACGACGAGGCGCCGGCCGACCCGAAATCCTGGCTGATAGCGCAGTTCGAAAGCTACGACGCAAACCCGGCGGTCTTTTCCGGCGCGCAGGACTCGGCCACACTCGGCGCCGGCTATGCCGAAGCGATGCTCGAGGCCAAAGACGCCGACGCCGCCGCAAAGATGGCCGCCCGCAAGGCGGCGCGCCAGGAGGCTCAAGCGCTTTATCGCGACGAGGTCGACATGCGAGCACGCGCAGCGCTCGAAACACCGACCCCCTTCGTCGAACGGCTCGTGCATTTCTGGTCGAACCATTTCGCCATCTCGGCGGAGAAACCGCAGGTGACCCTGATCGCCGGCGCCTTCGAGCGCGAGGCGATCCGCCCACATGTGCTCGGCCGCTTCGAAGATATGCTGCTCGCCGCCGAGCGCCACCCGGCGATGCTGTTCTATCTCGACCAGGTGCGCTCGATCGGTCCCAACTCGAAACTTGCCAAACGCGCCGCAAAACGCAACGCCAAGCGCAAACCCGGCATCAACGAGAACCTGGCCCGCGAAATCATGGAACTGCACACACTCGGTGCACGCTCCGGCTACAGCCAGGCCGACGTGACCGAATTAGCACTGGCGCTGACCGGTTTCAGCACCGGACGCGCTAAAGGGCGAGGCCAGGCCGGCGCTTTCACCTTTCGACCCGGGCTGCACGAACCGGGCCAACGCACGATCATCGGCCAGACCTACGACCAGCGCGGCGACAAACAGGCGCTCGCCGTGCTCGGCGACCTCGCGGCGGCCGAGGCAACCGCAACGCACATCGCAACCAAGCTGGCGCGCCACTTCATCGCCGACGAACCGCCGGCCGCGGTCGTGACGCGGCTCGCCGAAGCCTTTCGCCGGTCAAAGGGCGATCTCGTCGCGGTCTACCGCGCGCTCCTCGACAGTCCAGAAGCCTGGCAACCAGCAGCGGCGAAGTTCAAGACGCCGTGGGAATGGACGATCTCGGCGCTGCGCGGCCTGGGCCGCAGCGAACTCGGCAAGCCGCGTCTGGCGCAACTGCTCAACCAACTCGGCCAACCGGCATGGCGGCCGCGTTCGCCGGCCGGCTATGACGATGTTGCCGGGAGCTGGGCAGCACCCGACGCACTGGTCCGCCGGGTCGAGGTGGCGCAGCGCCTCGCCGCGCAGGTTGGTGATATCGATCCGCGAGATCTCGCGCGAAAACTCTTTGCCGGCTCACTCGGCGACCTGACGATGGCCGAGATCGAGCGCGCCGAGAGCCGGCGCACCGGCATCGCGCTGCTGCTCGTGTCGCCCGAATTCCAACGAAGATGACTTTCAGCGAAGATGATTTCCAGAGGAGATGACAAGATGGAACGCCGTCAATTCCTTACTCTCGCCGGCGCCGGCCTCGGCTCGATGCTGATCGCGCCGCGCATCGTCTTCGCCAATGTGGAAACCGATCGCCGCTTCGTTTTCATCATCCAGCGCGGCGCCGCGGACGGGCTGGACACCATCGTTCCCTATGCCGACCCCGCCTACCGCGCACTGCGCGGCCCATTGGTTATCGACGATCCGATAAAGCTTGACGGCACGTTTGGCCTGCATCCTTCGCTCACCGGTCTCCGCAAGCTGCATCAGGACAAGCAGGCGCTGTTCGTCCACGCGGTCGCTTCGCCCTATCGCGAGCGCTCGCATTTCGATGGTCAAAATGTGCTCGAAAGCGGCGGCAGCTCGCCCTATGAGCGCAAGGACGGTTGGCTGAACCGGCTGGTCGGCATGCTGCCGAAGTCTCGCGGCGAAGCAATCGCTTTTGCACCGACCATCCCGCTGGCGCTTCGAGGCGAGGCAGACGTCACCTCCTATGCGCCGTCCGCCCTGCCGGAGGCGCCGGACGACCTGATGATGCGCGTCGGCAAGCTCTATGACGCCGACGAACAGCTGCATGCGCTGTGGAGCAGCGCGATGGAGACACGGGCGTTGGGCGCGGTGAACGCGCAGCGCAAGGACGCAGCGAGCGTCGGCCGCACCGCCGCGGGCTTCCTCGCCAAGGCCGGCGGACCGCGCGTTGCCATGATCGAAACCAGCGGCTGGGACACCCATAGCGGCCAGCAAGCCAGGCTGGCCAACCAGCTCAGAGCGCTCGACGCGCTCATCGATGGGTTGCACGTTGGCCTCAGCGATGTCTGGAAGGATACGACCGTGCTGGTCGCCACCGAGTTCGGCCGCACTGTCGCCGTCAACGGCACTGGCGGCACCGACCACGGTACGGCATCGGCTGCGATGATCGCTGGCGGAGCGGTGAATGGCGGGCGGGTGCTGGCCGATTGGCCGGGACTGTCTGCCGGTGCGCTCTACCAAGGACGCGACCTCGCCCCGACGCTCGACCTCGACGCGCTGATTGCGGTGACATCAGCCGAAACGTTTGGTCTCGATCCGCAAGAGACGATGCGCAGGCTCTTTGCAGGAAGTCGATTCGATCCCGCGATCTCCAACATCGTGCGCAAGTAAGACTGGCGTACTCAGCCGGTCCGGTTACCCGACGAACTGCCGGGCCAGCACCAGCACGACGGCGCCGGCCAAAAACATCGCCATCAGCCCGCCGCGCAGCGAGACCAGCCCGGCAACGATCAAAGCCGCCCATTCCGCCGGCCCGCCGCCAAGTGCTGCCGGCGCCACCAGCGTCGTCAGCACCGCCGCCGGCACGGCGTTCAGCCCCGCCTCGACGCGCGGATGGATGTTTTCGAAGCGCGAGATCACCAGATGGCCGCCGATGCGGGTCAGATAGGTCGCGATCGCACCGGCGATGATGATCCACAAGGTTGTGCTCATGGCCGCGCCTCCACGCCGCTGTGGCGCGGCGGCAGGATGACCGCGAGCAGCACGCCGGCCACGGCGCCAATCGAGACGTGCCAGGGCGAGCCCACCGTCTTGTAGGCTATGATGGAGGCAGCAGCACTGGCGACGACCACCGGCAGCCACAGTGGCCGTTTGCGAAAGCCCATAACCAGTCCGAGAAAATAGATCGGCAGCAGAAAATCGATGCCCAGCGCATGGGTATCGGGAATAAGCCTGCCGAATACCGCGCCAAGCGCGCTTTCGGTCACCCAGAACACATAGACCGGCAGGCCAAGCCCCATATACCAGGCGAAGCCGACCGTCTCGCCAGCCTCCGCCTTGCGCTCGGCCACGGCGAACTGCGGATCGGTGAGCAGGAAATAGCCGACTGCCTGCTGCACCGGCGGCCAGTGCGCGATGCGCCGGCCGATGCCCGCGGAATAAAGCACATGGCGGAAATTCACGGCGAAGATCGACAGCACGATCAGCCATGGCGCGACATGCTGCCCGAACAATTCGATGCCGACCATCTGGCTGGCGCCGCCAAAAACCATGGCGCTCATCAGCAAGGCTTCAAGCACCGAAAATCCGTTGTCGACGGCGAGCGCCCCGAACAGCAGTCCAAACGGCGCCGCCGCCACCACGACGGGCATGCTGAGCCGCACGCCTTGCCAGAAATCGCTTTTTGCGCGGTTTTCGGAGATTGCTTCCGCCGACATCAGCCACTCCTTAGAGCGCCGCTCGTCCTTTTGGACGAGCAAAGGACGCTCTAACACTTTGAATCCACGCGTCGGGCCATCCGAAAATCAATCCCGATTTTCGGGCCGATGCGGGGAGAAAGATCGTATGTAGGGAGCGCGGTCAGCCTTGTCACACCAATTCGCTTGAGCCGACGATCAGCGGAAATGATCCCTCGACGCAGGTTCCAGGCG
Source organism: Mesorhizobium sp. WSM4820 (assembly GCF_055811075.1). NCBI lineage: Bacteria > Pseudomonadati > Pseudomonadota > Alphaproteobacteria > Hyphomicrobiales > Phyllobacteriaceae > Mesorhizobium > Mesorhizobium sp. WSM4820. Next base: position 101,463 of record NZ_JBVVQN010000006.1, read on the forward strand.
TGCGCGTTTCGGCCAGTGCTCAGTCCACCGGGACCTTGGCTTCGATCGCCCTGCCCCAGTCGAGCAGCGGCTTGGCCCGCAAGGCGAAATCGACCAGCTCGTCGACCAGCGCCGGCCCGTGGATTCCCGCAGGGTCGATTTCGTGCCGGACGGCGAAATGCCGGTTGCGGATGGCCGCCGCGAGATCGGCCGCCGTGACATGCTCGAAGCCGCGTGGCGCGCGCTTCATGCAGCCTTCCGCATCGAGTCCGAGGCGGTTTTGCTTCAGCGCCTCGATCAGCGCCCGGAATTCACCCGGCCGCGTCGCGATGGCGTTGCGCATTGCCAGCAGCAGCGCCGGTCCGGGCTGCCACCAGGCGACGCCGGCAAAGCAGCGCTCAAGCCCGATATGGACGAAGAACACGCCCTGTTCCATCTTGGTGCCGTCAGGCGAGAGGATTGCCGACAGATGCCGGTTGTAGGGTCGCTTGTCCCTGGCGAAGCGCACGTCGCGATTGATCCGGAACAGCGACTTCTTGCGGTCGCCGCGCAAGCCCAGCCCTGCCGCTGCGAAGCGCTCGGAGAGCGTTTCGACCAGATCGCCGAAGGGGTCGCGCAGCTCGCTTTCGAAGAGGTCGCGGTTTTCCAGAAACCACTCCCGGCTCTGGTGAAAATCGAGCGCCTTAAGGAAGGGAATTGCCTTTTGGCCGAAACCGGTGAACGCGCCTTCCGTCACGCCTTGCCGATCCGCGCCAACCAAGCGTCTTCGTCGATCACTTCGATGCCGAGCTCGGTGGCGAGCTTGAGCTTGGAGCCGGCACCTGGTCCGGCAACGACGAGATCGGTCTTCTTCGACACCGAGCCGGCGACCTTGGCGCCGAGCTTTTCGGCCATCGCCTTGGCCTCGTCGCGCGACATCTTTTCCAGCGCGCCGGTGAAGACCACCGTCTTGCCGGAGACCGGCGACGACACGCCACCGACCGGCTCCTCGTCGAGCACAGTTACTTCCGCCAGCAATGCATCGAGCGCCTGCCGGTTATGATCTTCAGCGAAGAAATCGACCACTGCTTCGGCAACGATCGAGCCGATGCCGTTGATGCCGTTCAGTTCCTGCCAGGCAGCGTTGCCAGGGTCGCCCTTGCCGGCCGGCATGACGGCGTTCTGCCCGGCTTCGCGGAAGGCGGCAAAGGATAGGAAATGGCGGGCCAGCCGCTTGGCGTTGGTCTCGCCGATGTGGCGGATGCCGAGCGCATAGAGGAAGCGCGAGAACTCGACCTGCCGCCGATCGTCGATTGCCGCGAACAGCTTGCGTACCGAGGTCGCGCCGAAACCGTCAACGTTCTCGAGCTTGGTCAGCGATGCTGCCTGCCGCTTCTTCAGCGTGAAAATGTCGGCCGGCGAATAGATGCGTAGTGACGGATCCTCGGCGTGGAAGAAGAACTCGATCTGCTTCTCACCGAGCCCCTCGATATCGAAAGCACCCCGAGAGACGAAATGGCGCAGACGCTCCACCGCCTGCGCGGGGCAGATCAATCCGCCGGTGCAGCGCCTGACTGCTTCCCCCTCCTCGCGCACGGCGTGGCTGCCGCAGGCCGGGCAAAGCACTGGGAAAGCATATGGCACACTGTCGGGCGGCCGCTTTTCCATGACCACGTCGATGACCTGCGGAATGACATCGCCAGCACGCTGGATGCTCACCGTGTCGCCGATGCGAATGTCGCGGCCTTCGCGGATCGGCTGGCCGTTGTTGCCGATGCCCTTGATGTAGTCCTCATTGTGCAGTGTCGCGTTGGTCACCACGACGCCGCCGACCGTTACCGGCACCAGCCGCGCCACTGGGGTCAGCGCGCCGGTGCGGCCGACCTGGATGTCGATGCCGGTCAGGATCGTCGTCGCCTTCTCGGCCGGGAATTTGTGCGCGATCGCCCAGCGCGGCGAACGCGAGACGAAGCCCAGCCGCTGCTGCAGCTCAAGGCTGTTCACCTTGTAGACGACACCGTCGATGTCGTAGCCGAGCGTCGCCCGGTTGGATTCGATCAGCCGGTATTGCTCGAGCAGTCCCACGACGCTGTCGAACAGCTTCATCAGCGGATTGACCCTGAAGCCAAAGCGCTCGAACGCCGCCACCATGCCCATCTGCGTGTCGGCGGGCATGGCGCTCACCTCACCCCAGGTATAGGCGAAAAACCGCAGCGGCCGGCTGGCTGTTATCGAGGTGTCGAGTTGGCGCAAGGAGCCTGCCGCCGAGTTGCGCGGATTGGCAAAAACCTGCTTTCCGGCCTCGGCATTGCGGCGATTGAGCTCGGCAAAGTCGGTGAGGCGCATATAGACCTCGCCCCGCACTTCCAGCACATCGGGAAAATCGCCTGAGAGCACGTTGGGAATCTCGGCGATGGTGCGTGCGTTGGCCGTCACATCCTCGCCGACCTGGCCATTGCCACGCGTTGCCGCCGTCACCAGACGTCCGGCCTCGTAGCGCAGCGACAGCGACAGGCCGTCGATCTTCGGCTCGGCAGTCATCGCCAGCGGCGCGTCGGCGCCGAGCCTGAGGAAACGGCGGATGCGGCCGACGAAATCGATCACGTCCGCATCGGCGAAAGCGTTGTCGAGGGACAGCATCGGAATGGCATGGACGATCTTGCGGAATTTCTCCGACACCGCCGCGCCGACTTTGCGTGACGGCGAATCCTCGCGCACAAGGGCAGGAAACCGCTGCTCGATGGCAAGGTTGCGCCGCCGCAGCGCATCGTAGGCCGCGTCCGAAATCGTCGGCGCGTCCTCGGTGTGGTAACGCTGGTCGTGGGCGGCGATTTCCTCGGCCAACCGCTTCAGCTCGCTGGCTGCTTCACTTTCGCTGAGCGAATCGACTGGTTTTTCGGGCATGCACGGCTCCTCGACGCTGACCCGGAACGATTTCCTGGGCCATGCGCGAAATCAAATTGCTACAGCGTCCTTGCGCGTTCGAAGGACGCGCGGCGCGCCACAATAGATCAGGATTTTGAGAAAATCATTGCTGAACAGCAGGATGGAGCCACATCCTGACTCGATCCACAACGCCGAGCATGAGCTCCGCTAATGCATGTCGCGCAAAAGCATGCCCTCGGGCTTGAACCGAGCGTGCGCAGCGGTTTTGCGATAACGACATGCATAAAAACAAGAACCTAAAGCGCGTCGCATGAATCCGTTCAAATGCGACGCGCTTTAGGCCGCGGTGTTTTCGCGAAGCAGCCGCTCGGCGGCCGCACGCGCCTCGTCGGTGATGGTCGCCCCGGCAAGCATCCGCGCGATCTCTTCCTGGCGCGCCGCCCGGTCCATCTCGGCGATGCCGGTGGCGACGCGATCGGCGCCGCCGGATTTGGAGATCAGGAAATGCGTCGCCGCGCGTGCCGCCACTTGCGGCGCGTGCGTGACCGACAGCACCTGCACGCGCTTCGACAGCCGCGCCAGCCTTTGCCCAATGGCGTCAGCCACCGCGCCGCCAACGCCGGTGTCGATTTCATCGAACACCAACGTCGGCGCCGAGCCGCGGTCGGCCAGCGCCACCTTCAGCGCCAGCAGGAACCGCGAAAGTTCGCCTCCGGAGGCGACTTTCATCATCGGGCCCGGTCTTGTGCCGGGATTGGTGCGCACCCAGAACTCGACCTGATCGATGCCGTCTTCCATGCGGCTCTCGGCCTCGCTTGTCATTTCGACGATGAAGGCTGCCCGTTCGAGCTTCAGCGCCGGCAGTTCGGCCATCACCGCCTTGGTCAATCCGACCGCCGCCGCATGGCGAAGCGACGAAAGCTGGGCAGCGGAAATGTCATAGGTCTCGCGCGCGGCGCCGGCCTGCTTCTGCAGCCCGTGCAGGCGCTCCTCGCCGGCGTCGAGATCGGCGAGGTCGGCGGCCATCGTATCGCGCAATTGCGCCAGGTCGTCGACCGCCACACTGTGCTTGCGTGAGGCGGCGCGCAGCGAAAACAGCCGCTCCTCGGCCTGTTCCAGCCGCCGCGGATCGTATTCGGTGGCGCGAAGTGCAGCTTCCACGCCCGATTGCGCTGCGTCGAGCGACAGCATCGCCTCATCGAGCGATTTGACCACGTCGTCGAGCAGGCCGGGCGCCTCCGTCACCTTGCGCTGCAGCCGCCGCAACAGGCTGGCGAGTTGCGGCAGGGGCGAAGACGGGCCTGACAGCACATCTTGCGCATCGTGGATTTCCAAGGCGATCTTTTCCGCCCGCATCATCGAGGCGCGCAACTCGGCAAGGTCGGCTTCCTCGCCTGGCTGGGGGTCGAGCTTCGTCAATTCGGCGACCGCGGCGCGCAGATAGTCGGCTTCGCGGGCCGCCGCTTCCACCTTGGCGCGATGCCGCGAAAGTTCCTGTTCGCAGGCCCGCCAGTACCGCCATGCCTCGCCGGTCGCCCGCACAGCGCCGAGATGACCGCCAAAACTGTCGAGCAATTCGCGATGGGCGCCGGGATCGACCAGGGCACGTTCGTCATGCTGGCCGTGGATCTCGACCAGCGCGTGACCGACATCGCGCATCAGTGTCACGCTGGAAGGCTGGTCGTTGACGAAGACGCGGGTACGGCCATCCGCCGTCTGCACGCGGCGCAGGATGATGTCGCCATCGTCCTCGATAGCGTTGTCGGCAAGCAGCATGCGGGCAGGATGGTTGCGCGGCACGTCGAACACGGCGATGACCTGGCCCTGTGCCGCGCCATGCCGCACCAGCGAGGCGTCACCGCGGGCGCCAAGCGCCAGCGACAGCGCGTCGAGCAGGATGGATTTTCCAGCACCGGTTTCGCCGGTCAGCACCGAAAGACCGGACGAGAAGTCGATGTCCAGCTTCTCGATCAGAACGATATCGCGGATCGACAGTCTGGAAAGCATGGTGACGCGCCGCTCAGGCGCCGGTGATCAGCTTCCCGGCCTTGGCGATCCACGAGCCCGCATTCTCGCGCGGCTCGAGCCCACCAGTCTGCAGGAGCTTGTAGGAATCCTTGTACCACACGCTGTCGGGATAGTTGGTGCCGAGCACAGCAGCGGCAGTCTGCGCTTCCGATGTCAGCCCCATCGCGTAATAGGTTTCGGTAAGACGCGCGAGCGCTTCCTCGACATGGCGCGTATTGGAATAGGTCTCCACCACGACGCGGAACCGCTTGACGGCGGCGATGTATTCACGGCGCTCGAGATAATAGCGGCCGATCTGCATCTCCTTGCCGGCGAGCTGGTCGTTGGCGAAGCGGATCTTTTCCTTGGCGTCGTCGACATATTCGGAATCGGGCCAGCGCGTCACCAGATCCTGCATCGTCTGCACGGTCTGACGCGCTTCCTTCTGATCCTGGGTGACATCCCTGATTTGCCGGTAATAGCTCAGCCCGATGATATACTGGGCATAGGCTGCGTCGTCGGTCGACGGATAGAGCGTGAGATAGCGCTTGGCCGAACCGATCGCCTCGGTATAGTTGCCTTGGCGATAGTCGGCAAAGGCGCCCATCACCATCGATTTGCGGGCGTATTCGGAATAGGGATGCTGGCGGTCGACCGCACCGAATTTGCGGCTCGCCTCCTGCAGGCGCCCGGCATTCAGATTGGCGAGGCCCTGATTGTAGAGAACGTCTGCCGGCTCGGTCTGCTCGACATAGGTCGACAGGTCGACATCCTTTTCGGACGACATGCAGGCCGACAGGAACAGCGATGGAACAACCACCGAAAGCGCCAGCAAAACAGCCCGATGCGGCGCTTTCGATTGACCAATTCGCTTGAAGAACATGATTGGATTCCGCCCTTTCGGCGTCATTTCAGTCGACATCTCGCCCTGGGGCAGCAGGCATAACCATAATCGCCGTGCCCGGCAACGCTATCTCCGGCCATTCGCACATTTTTGTGGCAGCCTGGCGCAACCCGCACACTTGCGTGATTTCGCCGGCCGATGGTGCATTCATGCAACACAGGCCGGCGGCCATAAAACCCGAAAAACGTTAAGAATCAGATCATCCAGGGTGCGTAGACAGGTGCATAGACGGCGCTCTTTTCGACGGTGCGACCGCGCTCGCGGCGTGTCGTCTCGACGATCTCGAACGCCGAACGGTCCGACAAAAGGCGGCGCAGCGCTGCCGCATTCAGCCTGTGGCCGCCGCGATAGGAACGGAAGCAGCCAATGAACCGGGCGCCGGCCAGCGCCAGATCGCCCATGGCGTCCATCGTCTTGTGGCGCACGAATTCGTTGGGATAGCGCAAGCCTCCGATGTTGATCACGCGGTTGTCGTCGCCGATCACCAGGGAGTTTTCCAGCGAGGAGCCGAGCGCATAGCCGGCTGCCCACAACCGCTCGACGTCCTTCATGAAACCAAAGGTTCGGGCCCGCGCGATATCGCGGCGAAAAATGTCGGCGTTCATGTCGGATGCAAAGAGCTGACGGCCGATCGCCGGGCTTTCGAAATCGATCTCGATTTCGAAGCGCGTGCCGTCATAGGGCCTGAACTCCGCCCAGGAGGCTCCGTTCTCGATGCGAACCGGCTTGACCACCCGGATGTAGCGGCGCTTGACCGGCAGCGTATCGATGCCCGCCTGGTCGATAGCCTCGACGAACGCAATGGCGCTGCCGTCGAGGATCGGAACCTCACGGCCGTCGATCTCGATGACGACATTGTCGATGCCGAGCCCGAAAACCGTGGCCATCAGATGTTCGACTGTAGCGATGTGCTCGCCTGCCGGATCGCCGAGCATGGTGCACAGATCGGTGGCGCCGACCTCGGAAACCAGCGCGCGGAACTCCCGGACTTCGCTTCCATTCGAAAGCTGGAACACGACACCCGTATCAGCGTCTGCCGGCAGGAAATGAACGGTAACGGAATTGCCGCTGTGAACGCCGGTGCCGGTCAGCGTCGCACGCGATCTAAGTGTCGTCTGATAGTCGTGCAAAACAAACCCCATAGCCCATACTGCCTACGTCCGCTTCATAAGCCCAAGGGCGCGGCTCTTTGATCGGCAGGCAGGGCCACTTCCCCGAATCCCAGCAAACCGAAATTGATCGCGGCGAAGATAGTGGTCCGGCAGGAAGTCTCCAAATCACGGTTTCTTACTCTGTGTAACCGCGATCCGAAGCGGATGCGGTCTCCTAACTCCTTGTTTTACAGGCACTTTTAACATTAACAGGCAAACAATTTCTTGTCTGCCTGTTAACAACTATTACGGACCGTTAACAGGTCAGTTGGCCTGGCGGCGCAGGAATGCCGGAATCTCCAGCTGATCGTCTTCCTGGACAGCCCTGCTCTGCGGCGTCAGCCGGCCCTGGTCGTCCAACTGGCCGCGGCGTGGCGCGTAAAGCTGCGGATCCTGGCTGGCAAGGCGGCGCACTTCGGGTGCCGCCTGGCGCAGTTTCGGCTCGCGCGGCTGCGCCGGCTGCAGCCGTGCAGGCTCTTCTTCGCGACGGGTAAGGCCGTTGGTCAGGCGCTTGAGCAGTCCCATCGGTCCGCTGTTCTCGTGGTCGGCCGGGCGGCTTTTGGCTTCCACCTCGGCTTTCACCACCGGCGGAAAGTCCTCGACGCGCGGCATGCGCTGGGGCGCTGCCGGCTGAAGCACTTCACGCTGCGGCGCGGGCTGCATCGTTTGCTGAACCATTGGCTGCAGCATCGGCTGCGGCTGGGCCGGCGGCGCCTGGAAGATCTTGCTCTGCGGGCGGAAATCTTCCGCCTGGGAGGCCGGCGCGGGACGCGCCATCGCCGCCGCATTCGCCTCGGCGAGCTGGATTGCCTCGGCGACCGGATCGGCGGCGCGCGGCTCATAGCCTCCCTGCTGGACAGGCGCCGGACGGCTTTCCGTGACCGGAGCGGCCGGGCGGCTGACCGGCTTTGGCGGAGCCGTGCGGATGGCGATCGGCGCGGCAGCGATGTCTGCTGCCGATTTGTCGATGCCGGTAGCAACCACCGAGACGCGGATGACGCCTTCGAGATCCTCGTCGAACGTCGCACCCAGGATGATGTTGGCTTCCTGGTCGACCTCCTCGCGAATTCGGGTCGCCGCCTCGTCGACTTCGAACAGGGTCAGGTCGCGGCCGCCGGTGATCGAGATCAACAACCCCTTGGCGCCCTTCATCGAGGTCTCGTCGAGCAGCGGATTGGCGATCGCGGCTTCGGCGGCGGCCATGGCGCGCCCCTCGCCGGAAGCTTCGCCCGTCCCCATCATCGCCTTGCCCATCTCGCGCATGACCGAGCGGACGTCGGCGAAGTCGAGGTTGATCAGCCCTTCCTTGACCATCAGGTCGGTGATGCAGGCGACGCCGGAATAGAGCACCTGATCGGCCATGGCGAAAGCGTCGGCAAAGGTCGTCTTGTCATTGGCCAGCCGGAACAGGTTCTGGTTGGGGATGACGATGAGGGTATCGACGCATTTCTGCAATTCCTCGATGCCCAGATCCGCCGTCTTCATGCGGCGCTGGCCTTCGAAATGGAACGGCTTGGTGACGACGCCGACGGTGAGAATCCCCTTCTCGCGCGCCGCACGTGCAACGACCGGCGCGGCCCCCGTGCCGGTGCCGCCGCCCATGCCGGCAGTGACGAAGCACATATGGGTGTTGGAGAGATGATCGACGATCTCGTCGATGCATTCCTCCGCCGCGGCGCGTCCGACTTCCGGCTGCGACCCCGCACCCAGGCCCTCGGTGACATGCGCGCCGAGCTGGATCAGGCGATCCGCCTTGGACATGGTAAGCGCCTGCGCATCGGTATTGGCCACCACGAACTCGACGCCGCGCAAGCCGGCGGTGATCATGTTGTTGACGGCATTGCCGCCGCCGCCGCCGACACCGAACACGGTGATACGCGGCTTCAGCTCGGTGATGTCCGGCTTTTGCAGATTGATGGTCATTGTCTCCGTCCTTTGCCTTTCCCGCCGCTTCGCCGCTGCGGCCGCCTATGGGGCTGTCCCCGTCAATTTAAAAACTGTCTCTCAACCACTGACTCATTCGATGCAGTTTTCCGCCTGTTCCGGTCATCCTGAGACCAGAAATTCCTTTCGCCGGATGGCTCTCGAAATTCGCCATCTGCGGGTAGATCAGAAGCCCGACTGGCGTCGAGAAAGCCGGCCCCTTGGCCGCCTCCGGCAGGCCCGCTACACCGAGCGGACGGCCGATGCGCACATTGCGTCCGAGAATGCGGCGCGCTGCCTCGGGCAGGCCGGAAAGCTGGCTGGCACCGCCGGTCAGCACGACGCGCTTGCCGGCCGCGTTGCCGTAGCCGGACCTGTTCAGCCGGTCGCGCAACAGTTCGAGCGTCTCGTCGATGCGCGCCCGGATAATGCGCGTCATCACCGAACGCGGGATCTGAAGCGGCACCTCGCCGTCCTCGCCGATCGGCTGTATCGAGACCAGGTCGCGGTCGTCGGCACTGCCGGGCAGCGCCGAGCCATGCATCACTTTCAGCCTCTCGGCGGCATCGAGCGAGGTTGACAGGCCCTTGGCCATGTCCAGCGTGACGTGGTTGCCGCCGATGGCAATGGCGTCGCCATGAACGAACTTGCCTTCCGAAAACATCGAGATCGTCGTGGTGCCGCCGCCCATGTCGATGCAGGCTGCGCCCATCTCGAGTTCGTCGTCGACCAGTGCGGCAAGCCCGCTGGCATAGGGCGTCGCCACCATGCGCTCGACCGACAGGTGCGAACGGTTGATGCAAAGCTCCAGATTGCGCAACGGTGCCGCGTCACCCGTCAGCACGTGCATGTCGACGCCGAGCTGGTCGCCGACCATGCCGCGCGGATCACGCACGCCGCGCTCGGCGTCCAGCGAAAAACCGACGGGAAGCGAATGGATCACTTCGCGCTCGGCCCGCAGCGCCTGCTTGGCGCCGGCGGCAAGCACGCGCTTGATGTCGGCCTCGTCCGCCTCATGGCCGCCAAGGTTGATGGTTGCCGAGAAGCTTTCGCTCTTCAGCCGGCCGGCCGTCATGTTGACGATCAGCGAATCGACGGTCAGCCCGGCCATGCGCTCGGCGGCATCGACGGCAAGGCGGATGGCGTGCTCGGCCCTGTCGAGATCGATGACGACACCCGATTTCACGCCTTGCGATTTCTGGTGGCCGATGCCGATAACCTGTATGCGATGCGAGCGCCCGCGCAGCAGCATGCCGTCCTCGCGCGGCTTGAGCTTGGCCACCACGCAGCAGACCTTGCTCGAGCCGACATCCAGCACCGTCATGATGCCGGACCGGCGCGACGAGGCATCGCTGTTGCCGCCAAGCCAGCTCATATCTTCGTCTCCGGCTTGCGCTTCGGCATTTTCGGCTTTTCATTGAGCGTGGCCTGACGCTGCGTCGCCGCCTCCGGCGTCAACTGGACGACGAGGCGATCGGAAAGGCGCATGTCGACGGCGGCGATATCGCGCGTCAAAAGCCCGTTCTCTCGGTCCATCCTGAGCAGATCGGCGATCGCCTGGTCCTCGCCATCCTCGGGGAGCTTGACCGTGATGCCGTTTTCCAGCTTCAGGTCCCAACGCCGTTCGCCGATGCGGATGTAGCCTTTGATCCGTGCGGCAAGCTCTGGGTATTTCTTGATCCTGGCCAGGAAATCCGGCGCCTTGGCCGGGGCGCCGGTGCCGACGATCAGCGGCAGCAGCGACTGCTTGCCGCCGGAGAATGGCGCGATCACGGCGCCGGAGCGCTCGATGACCGAAAGCTCGCTGCCCTGCTGCCAGAGCGCGAAGGGCTCACGCTCCTCGATGCGCACCTCCAGCGTGTGCGGATAGACCTTGCGCACCGCCGCAACCTCGACCCAGGGCAGCGTGGCGATACGTTCCCGCGCGGCTTCGGCATCGAAGCCGATCAGCGACGTCCAGCCGTCGAGCTGCATCCTGTCGAGAATATCGATCTCGGAGGTTGCGCGGTTGCCGACGACCTTGATCTGGTCGACGGCAAAGCCGGTGCGGGCGGTGATGCCCTGGACGATAGCGTCGACATGCCCGCCGAGATAGGCGCCATAGGCACTGCCCGATACGAGCAGCGCCGCCGACAGCACGGCTGCGGAAAACGGCGGCACCTCGAAGTCGTCCTCGCCCAGACGCGCCAGCATGCGCGCCGGCCGGCGAAGCAGGCGCGGCAGCACGAAATGGTCGAACGACAACGCCACACCGAACAGCGTCGGCCCGGCCGCGCCCTTCCCCTTGCCCTGTCCCCACCTCAACGCAGACACGAAGCGTCCTCCACCATCCAACTCAACAAATCGCCGAACGAGTGTCCCGCCTGCGCGGCGATCTCAGGCACCAAGGATGTCGGCGTCATGCCGGGCTGAGTGTTGACCTCGAGCCAGACAATTTCGCCGTTCTCGGAGTGTCGATCATCATAACGGAAGTCCGACCGGGAAACGCCCCGGCAGCCGATAGCTTGGTGAGCCCTGAGCGTCAGTGTCTGTATTTTTTGGTAAATATTCGGTGAAATTTTTGCAGGGCATTCGTGTTTTGATCCGCCCGCGATGTATTTTGAATCATAGTCGTAGAAGGAATGGCCGGTCGGGATGATCTCGCAGACGCCAAGCGCCACATCGCCCATCACCGCACAGGTCAACTCCCGCCCGTGCACATAGCGCTCCGCCATGACGGTATCGCCATACTTCCAGTCGGACGAACCGATGACCTGCGGCGGATGCGACTGCCCTTCGTGCACGATGACGACACCGAAGCTCGACCCCTCATTGACCGGCTTGACGACGTAGGGCGGCTTCATCGGGTGCTTGTTCTGGATGGCGAAGCGATTGACCACCTTCGATTCGGCAACCGGTATGCCGACAGACTTGGCGATCTTCTTGGCTTGCTCCTTGTTCATGGCAAGGGCGGAGGCGAGCACGCCGGAATGGGTGTAGGGGATGGCAAGATATTCGAGGATGCCCTGGATGGTGCCGTCCTCGCCGAAAGGACCATGCAGCGCATTGAAGACAACATCAGGCTTGAGCTCGGCCAGCACCGATCCAACATCGCGCGAGACGTCGACGCGAGTGACCTGGTAGCCTTCCGTCTCGAGCGCATCGGCACAGGCTTTCCCCGAAGACAAGGACACGGGCCGCTCGGACGAGAATCCACCCAGAAGGACGGCCACGTGCTTGCTTTTCATTTCCCGTCATTCCCTATCACGGCGGGCCCTTTCACTGCGGGTCTGCATCTCACACGCCCCGGAAAGGGCCATACACTCAAACGCTCGGAGCAGTCCCTGCTCTGATGATTTCTGCACCATCGAGTCCCCAAGCCTCCCGGCAGGCAGCCCCTGACGGAAAAACGCTGGTGACGCGTCGAAACGACTCAAATCAGGAAACGCTTCAGGGCAGAGAATCAGAGAGTTGAATCGCTGGCAAGTCCTTACGATTCCGCGAGATTCACTTTCCGCAAAAACGGCTGCGAAAACTGTGTTGTTGAGTCCTTACAGCAACTGTCCGAGGAATTCCTGGACCTCGTGCCCTGGCCGGAACTTGCCGATGCGCTTGATTTCCCAATGCAGCCGGATGCCCGACCGTTCGAGCACGCGCGCGCGCACCGTCTCGCCAAGATATTCAAGGTCGTAGCCGGTCGCGGTTCCCGTGTTGATCATGAAGTTGCAATGCATCGGCGACATCTGCGCACCGCCGATCATCAGCCCCCGACAGCCCGCTCTGTCGATCTCCTTCCAGGCCGAGGTGCCCTCCGGATTCTTGAAGGTCGAGCCGCCGGTCTTTTCGCGGATCGGCTGCACGGTCTCGCGATGGTGCTGGACGGCGTCCATTGCCGCCTTGATCGCGGCCTTGTCTGCCAAAACGCCTTCGAACACCGCTGATGTGAAGATCAGCCCGGCAGGTGCTGCCGAATGGCGATAGGCGTAGCCCATATCGGCGTTGCTCAGCGTATGCACATTGCCCTTGCGGTCGAGCGCCCGCACCTCGACAACGCGCTCGCGCGTCTCGACGCCGTTGGCGCCGGCATTCATCCTCAGCGCACCGCCGATGGCGCCCGGAATGCCGTGGTAGAACTCAAAGCCGCCTATGCCAGCCTGATAGGCGACAGCGGCAAGGCGTTTGTCGGGCGTCGCCGCACCCGCCTTGATTGTGGTCGGCGCAATCACTTCGGCTTCGCCAAAGCCCTTGGCCGAAAGCCGGATAACGAAGCCCGCAATACCGCCGTCACGGACAAGCAGGTTCGAGCCGATACCGACGGTGGTCAGCGGTATCTCTTCGGGCACTGCTCCCAGGAATGCAGCGAGATCGTCCTCGTCGGCCGGCTGGAACAGTGCGTCGGCCAGCCCGCCGGCGCGGAACCAGGTGATCTTGTCCATCTCGGCATTGGGCGTGATGCGGCCGCGCAGGCCGGCAAGCCGGCCGCCAAGCTTGTCGATCAATGCCTGGCCACGCATCATGAGACAGTACCGCCGAGTTCCCTGGGCAGCGCGTAGGCCCATTGGGTGATGTTGCCGGCACCGAGGAAGACGATGAAATCGCCTGGTTTGGCCAGGTCGCGGATAACCGGCGCAATCGCCGCGGGGCCTTCGATGTAGCGCGCGTCGCGATGGCCGCCGGAGCGGATGCGCGACACCAATGCCTCGGACGTCACCCCGTCGATCGGCTCTTCGCCTGCCGCATAGACCGGCGCCACCATCACCGTGTCGGCATCGTTGAAGCAGACGGAAAACTCGTCGAACAGGTCGTGAAGCCGGGTGAAGCGGTGTGGCTGGGCAATGGCGATGACGCGGCCCTTGGTGGCATCGCGCGCCGCCTTGAGAACCGCCGTGATCTCGACCGGATGGTGGCCGTAATCATCGAACACATCGACGCCGTTCCACGAACCGGTACGGGTGAAGCGCCGCTTGACGCCGGCGAAGGACGACAGGCCCTTCCTGATCGCCTCGGCCGAAAGGCCGAGCTCATGCGCGACGGCGATCGCCGCCGTCGCATTGGCGACGTTGTGACGGCCGGGCATCGGCAGGCGCAGGCCTGATATCGTCGACTGGCCGCCGGTCTTGCGGTCGCGGATCACCACGTCGAATTCCGAGGTCGGGCCATCCATGCGGTGATTGATGAAACGCACGTCGGCCTGTGCGTTCTCGCCATAGGTGATGACGCGCCGGTCCTCGATGCGGCTGACCAGCGCCTGCACCTCCGGATGGTCGGTGCACATGACGCCGAAGCCGTAGAACGGCACGTTTTCGACGAACTGGCGAAAGGCCTCGCGCACCTTGTCGAAGGAGCCGTAATGGTCGAGATGTTCGGGATCGATGTTGGTGACGACGGCAATCTCGGCCGGCAGCTTCAGGAACGTGCCGTCGCTCTCATCGGCCTCCACCACCATCCATTCGCCATCGCCCATGCGGGCGTTGGTGCCGTAGGCATTGATGATCCCGCCATTGATCACGGTCGGATCGAGCCCGCCGGCCTCGAGCAGCGTCGCCACCATCGAGGTCGTCGTCGTCTTGCCATGCGTGCCGCCGATGGCCACCGCCTGCCGGAAGCGCATCAGTTCGGCCAGCATCTCGGCGCGACGGACGATGGGAAGCAGTTTCTCGCGTGCCGCCTTCAGCTCCGGATTGGATTTCTTGATCGCCGTCGAGACGACGACCACTTCGGTATCGCCGATATTGTCGGCATGATGACCGACAAAGCACTCGATGCCCTTGTCGCGCAGCCGCTGCACATTGGCGCTGTCGGCCTGGTCGGACCCTTGCACCTGGTAGCCGAGATTATGCAGCACCTCGGCGATGCCGCTCATGCCGATACCGCCGATGCCGATGAAATGCACGAGGCCGATCGTCTGCGGCATCTTCATACGTGCGTCTCCTTCCTGAATTCCGATACGCTTTTCTTCGACGCAATAGCCTCTGTCAGATCGGCGAGCAACCGTGCCGCGTCCGGTTTTCCGGCCGATTTCGCCGCCGCTGCCATTGTCGTCAGCCGCTCCGGATCGTCCATCAGCGCTCCGACGAGCTCGGCGATGCGCTCGGACGAAAGCATCGATTGCGGATGCACTTCGGCGCCGCCTGCCGCCGCCAATGCCGCCGCATTGGCGGCCTGGTCGTGGTCGAGCGCATGCGGATAGGGCACCAGCAGCGCCGGCCGGCCGATCACCGCGATTTCCGATACGGTCGATGCGCCGGACCGCGACATCACCAGGTGCGCCGCAGCCAGGCGCGCCGCCATGTCGGTAAAGAAGGGCGACACCTCAGCCTCGACGCCAAGGGCGGCATAGGCCGCCTTCACCCGCTCGACATCGTCGGCACGCGCCTGCTGGGTGATATCAAGCCGCTTGCGTTGTGCATCGGAAAGCTGTCGAACCGCCGCCGGCACCGCATCGGAAAAGAACTGTGCGCCCTGGCTGCCGCCGAACACCAGAAAGCGGAACCGCTGCTCCCCGGTCGACGCCGCATAGGGCGTCTTTGCCGCCTCCAGCACTTGCGGCCTGACCGGATTGCCGGTCGTCACCGTCTTGGCGCCTGCAGCGCTTGAATCTTCCGGCAAGAACCCGCCGGCGATGGCATCGACACGGCCGGCGAGCGCCCGGTTCGCGCGCCCCATCACCGCGTTCTGCTCGTGGATCAGCGTCGGCACCTTGCGCCGCGTCGCCGCATAGAGCGGAGGCAGCGTCGGATAGCCGCCGAAACCGACCACGACGGCTGGCTTGACCCGACCGATCACGGCCGATGCCTGCCGCACGCCGCCCCAGATCTTCCAGAAGGCGGCGAGCACGGCGAACGGGTTTTTCGAGCCAATGGTCGCCGACTGGATCGGATGGATGCCCGCCGCCGGGAACTGGCCGGCAAAACGCTCGGCACGGTCATCGGCGGCCAGATGCACCGTCCAGCCGCGCCTGATCAGCTCGTGCGCCAGCGCCTCGGCCGGGAAGAGATGCCCGCCCGTGCCGCCGGCCGCCAGAAGGATCGCGCCCCTCGACATTTCACTCCGCCGGCATGGCGCGCCGCGACGGCGCGAAGCCCAATTGCTTGCGCTTTTCCGGCCGCTTGCGCGTCAGCGCCAGCACCATGCCCATCGAGATGGCGATGGCGATCTGCGAAGAGCCGCCATAGGAGATGAACGGCAAGGTCATGCCCTTGGCCGGCATCAGCTGCAGATTGACGGCCATGTTGATGACCGACTGCAGACCGAAGACCGTGACCAGGCCGCCGACCGCATAGCGTGTGAAATCGTCCTGCTCCTTGAGCGCGGTGCCGAGGCCGCGCAGCACGATGAAGGCGAAGATGGTCATGATGAAGAAGCACATGATCAGTCCGAACTCCTCGCCGGCCACCGAGTAGACGAAATCGGCATGGCTGTCGGGTATCACCCGCTTGACGGTGCCCTCGCCCGGCCCGACGCCGAACCAGCCGCCATTGATCAGCGCATCGCGGCCCATGTCGACCTGGAACGTGTCGCCCTCGCCGGTCATGAAGCGATCGATGCGGCCGGCGACATGCGGGAACACGGTGTAGGCGGCAAACACGCCGCCGACGCCGACAGCGCCCAGCGCGATGATCCACAGCCATGGCAGCCCGGCCATGAAGAACATCACCCCCCAGGTGCCGAGCACCAGCATGGTCTGGCCGAAATCGGGCTGCGCCACCAGCAGCGAGATGACGAGGGCCAGCAGCAGCATGGCGAACAGATTGCCTGGAATGTCGGGCTGGCGCTTGTGTTCGGCAAACAGCCAGGCGCAGATGACGACGAAGGCAGGCTTCAGGAATTCCGACGGCTGCAGCGACACGCCGGCGAGCGACACCCAGCGACGCGCGCCCTT
Source organism: Mesorhizobium sp. WSM4820 (assembly GCF_055811075.1). Lineage (NCBI taxonomy): Bacteria > Pseudomonadati > Pseudomonadota > Alphaproteobacteria > Hyphomicrobiales > Phyllobacteriaceae > Mesorhizobium > Mesorhizobium sp. WSM4820. The sequence continues at coordinate 118,153 of NZ_JBVVQN010000006.1, forward strand.
CACCTCGACGCCGATGTAGAGCACCGCCACCATCAGCACCAGCGTGATGCACAGCATCGCCAGGGCCATGCGCCTGATCTGCCGCGATTCCAGGAAGGAGACGGCCAGCATCACGCCAAGTGCGGGAATGGTGAAGATGATCTGCCTCGTGGCGAAGTGGAAACTGTCCAGCCCGATGCGCTGGGCCACCGCCGGGCTTGCCGCGAAGGACAGCACGATGCCGAGCCCCATCAGCGACAGGAACGCAGCCAGGAACCAGCGATCGATCGTCCACCACCAGGTGGCAACCGGGCTTTTGTCGAGACGGCTTTGCATTATCGTGCCCCTCCGATGAGCTTCACGCCATCAATAGTGCTCGCAGCTTGCCTGAAGGCTTCGCCGCGCACTTCGAAATTCTTGAACTGGTCGAAACTGGCGCAGGCCGGCGAAAGCAGCACCACCACCTCGCCGTTGCCATCGTCCCTGGCCGCGTCGCTTGCGGCATGCTCGACTGCTGCGGCCAGCGTGCCGGAGATCTCGTAGGGCACCGCCTCGCCGAGCGTCGCCGAGAAGGCTGGTGCGGCCTCGCCGATCAGATAGGCCTTGGCGATGCGCGGAAAGAGGCCGCGCAACGGCTCGATGCCACCCTCTTTCGGCAACCCGCCGGCGATCCAGTAGATGCGCGGAAAGGAGGACAATGCGGGCGCTGCCGCATCGGCATTGGTCGCCTTGGAATCGTTGATGAACAGCACATGGCCCTTGCGGCCGACCTGCTCCATGCGGTGCGCCAGCCCGGGAAAGCTGTCCAGCCCCGACTGGATCTCGCCCAGCTCGAGCCCGACCTTGAGGCAGGCGGCGAGAGCGGCCAGCGCATTCTGCGCATTGTGCTGGCCGCGCAGCGAGCCGATGCCCTCGAGAAAGGCGACCCGGCTGTAACGGCCGTGCACCGCCTCCATCAGATCGGTGCCGTCGGCGAAATAGCCGTCGGTCAGCGGCAGGCGCTTCGAAATGCGGATGACGTGCCGGCCTGCCCGCTCCAGCCGGTCGGCGAGCTGGGCGCACCAGGAATCGTCGACGCCGACGATGGCCGTTTCGCTGCCGGCCGCCAGCCGCTCCTTGATCGCGGCGTAGTGCTGCATCGTGCCATGACGGTCGAGATGATCGGGCGTCAGGTTGAGCAGGACGCCGGCGGTCGGATTGATCGAGGGCGCCAGGTCTATCTGGTAGGACGAGCATTCCACGACATAGTGCCGCCCCGGTTCCGGCGGATCGAGGGTCATCACCGCGCGGCCGATATTGCCGCCCATCTGCGTGTCGCGTTCGGCCGATTTCAGGATATGCGCCGTCAGCGCCGTGGTCGTCGATTTGCCGTTGGTGCCGGTTATGGCGATGAAGGGTGCAGCCGGCGCCAGCAAGGTCCGCTGCCGGCAGAACAGCTCGATGTCGCCAATGATCTCGACGCCTGAAGCGCGCGCCAGTTCCACTGTCCAGTGCGGCTTCGGATGCGTCAGCGGCACTCCGGGCGACAGCACGAAGGCCGAGAACTTCGCCCAGTCGGCGCCACGCAGGTCGCCGGTCGCGATACCGACGGCCGCGGCATTGGCGACACTGCCGGGATTGTCGTCCCAGGCGAGCACGTCCGCCCCGCCCTCGATCAACGCGCGCGCAGTAGCGATCCCCGAGCCGCCGAGCCCGAAGAGTGAAACGCGCTTGCCTGCGAAGGATGCGGCGGGGATCAAGCGGCCTCCTATCGCAGCTTGAGGGTCGACAAGCCGACCAGCGCCAGGATGACGGCGATGATCCAGAAGCGGATCACCACCTGGCTTTCGGTCCAGCCGAGCTTTTCGAAATGATGGTGGATCGGCGCCATCAGAAACACCCGCTTGCCGGTCATCTTGAAGTAGCCGACCTGGATGATGACCGACAGGATCTCGACGACGAACAGGCCGCCGACGATGACCAGCACGATCTCGTGCTTGGTGGCAACCGCAACCGTGCCGATCAGGCCGCCAAGCGCCAGCGAGCCGGTATCGCCCATGAAGATCGCCGCCGGCGGTGCGTTGAACCACAGGAAGCCGAGGCCGGCGCCGATCACTGCGCCGAGGACCACCGCCAATTCACCGGTGCCGGGCACGAAATGTATCTGCAGATACTCGGCGAACACCGCATTGCCGGACAGGTAGGCGATGACGCCGAAGGACGCCGCCGCGATCATGATCGGCACGATCGCCAGACCGTCGAGGCCATCGGTCAGGTTCACCGCGTTGCCGGCGCCGACGATGACGAAGCACGAGAACGGGATGAAGAACCAGCCGAGATTGATGAGGAACTCCTTGGCGAAGGGGAAGGTCAGCGACGACGAGAACGGCGCCTGGCCGTTGTGCATGATCACCCAGGCGGCGATGCCGGCGATGACGAATTCAAGCCCCAGCCGCGCCTTGCCGGAAAAGCCAAGATGCGATTGCTTCGTCACCTTGAGATAATCGTCGTAGAACCCGATCGAGCCGAAACCCAGGGTCACCAGCAGCACCACCCAGACATAGATGCTGGACAGGTTCGCCCACAGCAGCGACGAGCCGATGATGCCGCACAGGATCATCAGCCCGCCCATGGTCGGCGTGCCGGCTTTCTTGAAATGCGTCTGCGGCCCGTCGGCACGGATCGGCTGGCCCTTGCCCTGCCGCAGCCTCAGCGAATTGATGATGGCCGGGCCGAAGATGAAGACGATCAGCGCCGCGGTGATCAGCGCGCCGCCGGTGCGGAAGGTTATGTAGCGGAAGACGTTGAAGACCGAGATCTTGTCCGCGAATTCGACGAGCAGTGTGAACATGCGATTCGGTCCCCGGACCTGGCTCTAGGTCTGTTTGGCGGTTGCGGCTGCCGCCGGAAATTTGCTGAGCAGTGCGTCGACCAGTTTGGAAAACCCGATGCCTTTCGACGATTTGATCATCACCACGTCGCCCGGCTTCAGCGCCGACAGAAGCACCAGTTTCAGATCCTCTGCGCCGGCGCGATACTCTGTCTCGATCTCATCAGGCAGGATATCGGCCAGCGCCCGCATTTGCGGGCCGGCAAGAAACACCGTGCGCGTGTCGGTGCCGACGATGAGATCGGCAAGGGCAGCGTGCAGCTTCGCCGAATGGTCGCCGAGCTCGAGCATGTCGCCGAGCACCGCGATGCGCCTGCCTTCGCCCGACACCGGCGTCGCGTTGAGCAACGCCATTGCTGCGCTCATCGACGCCGGATTGGCGTTGTAGCTCTCGTCGATCAGCGTGATCGGACCTTTCGGGTGGCGCAGCACATGACGCTTGCCGCGTCCGCGTTCGGCCGAAAGATCGGCCAGCGCCAGCGCCACCCTGGCGATGTCGGCGCCGACCAGGTGCGCGGCGCCCAGCACGGCCAGCACATTCTGCACCATGTGTCGGCCCGGCGCGCCGACCCTGGCGGTGATCTCCTGACCGCCGATCTTGGCGGTGATCACGGAATGATCGGCATGCAGCGCGCATGTCAGCAGCTTGAAGGTTGCACGGGCATTCTCGCCAAAGCCGTAGATGTGCTCGACGCCGGCGGCTCTCGCCATCTTGTCCAGAAGCTTCCAGCGCGGGTCGTCGCGGTTGAGAAGGACGGCGCCGTCCGGTTCCAGTCCTTCGAAAATCTCGGCCTTGGCCTTGGCGATCTCGTCCAGATTGCGGAAGAAGCCGAGATGTGCCGCGGCGATCAGCGTGACGATGGCGACATGCGGCCGGACCATCCTGGCCAGTGGCCGGACCTCGTCGGGATGGTTCATGCCGATCTCGAACACGGCATAGTCGCAATCCACAGGCATCCGCGCCAGCGTCAGCGGCACGCCCCAGTGGTTGTTGAAAGACTGCGCCGATGCGTGCACCTTGCCGACCACTGACAGCACATGGCGCAGCGCTTCCTTGGTGGTGGTCTTGCCCGCCGAACCGGTCACCGCGATGATCTTGGCATTCGAGCGCGCGCGGGCGGCCAGCCCCAGCTTTTCCAGCGCGGCCAAGACGTCCTGCACGACGATCATCGGCGCCGTCAGCCGCCCGAGCGACGGCAGCTTGCCCTCGGCGACGACTAGCACGCCGGCGCCGGCCTTGATGGCGGCGGTCGCGAAATCATGGCCGTCCATCGCCTCGCCCTTGATCGCGAAGAAAGCATCGCCCGGCTCAAGGCTGCGGCTGTCGATCGAGATGCCGCTGATACCCTCCGGCATCGGACCGAGCGGTCGTCCGCCCATGGCGGCGACGAGATCCTCTGAGGTCCACAGGAAGCTCATGCGGCGTGCTCCTGGAGCGCGGCGCGGACTTCCTCATGGTCGGAAAAATGCAGCGTTTCGGCGCCGACGGTCTGGCCTTCCTCATGCCCCTTGCCGGCCACGATCAGCGTATCGCCGGCATGGAGCATGGCGACTGCCTGGTGGATCGCCTTGCGCCGGTCACCGATCTCGATGGCGCCGGGTGCAGCGGCAAGAATCGCGGCACGGATCGTTTCGGGCACTTCCGAGCGCGGATTGTCGTCGGTGACGATGACGACATCGGCGAGCCGCGTGGCGATCTCGCCCATGATCGGACGCTTGCCACGGTCGCGGTCGCCGCCGCAGCCGAACACGACGATGACGCGGCCGGTGGTGAACGGCCGGACCGAAGCCAACACGTTTTCCAGCGCGTCCGGCTTGTGCGCGTAATCGACATAGACGGGCGCACCGTTGGCAGCGGTGCCAACAAGGTCCAGCCGGCCCGGGGCGCCCTTCAATTTCTCCAACGCAATCAGGGCTTTGGCGGCAGGTGTTCCAGTAGAAATGGCGAGGCCCGCCGAAACCAGGGCATTGGCGATCTGGAAATCGCCGGCCAGCGGCAGATCGATCTCGTGGAGAACGCCATCGACTTCCACCTCGGCACGCTGGCGGTGGCGCTCGTGCTCGACCCGCTTCAGTGTCAGGAACCCGCCGTGGCGGCCGACCGTCAGCACATCCAGTCCCGCGACCCTTGCCGCCTGGATCGTCGGCTCCGACCAGGGATCGTCGGCAAAGATGACGGCCGGCGCGCCCTTCGGCAGCAGCGCGTCGAACAGGCGCAGCTTGGCGCGATGATAGTCCTCGACCGTCGGATGATAGTCCATATGATCGCGGCCGAGATTGGTGAACCCGCCGGCTGCGAGTTTCACGCCGTCAAGCCGGCGCTGATCGAGACCATGGCTGGAGGCCTCCATCGATGCGTGGGTGACGCCGGCATCCGCCAGTTCGCGCAGCAGCCTGTGCAGGTCGACCGGGTCGGGAGTGGTCAGCGAGCCGTACTCGTTGCGGCCCGGCGCCACCACGCCGGTCGTGCCGATCGAAGCAGCGGCAAAGCCTGACTGCTCCCAGATCTGCCTGGTGAAAGCCGCAACCGATGTCTTGCCGCTGGTGCCGGTCACCGCGACCATGGTTTGCGGCTGCCTGCCGAAGTAGCGGGCCGCACTCAGCGCCAGCGCCAGGCGCGGATCGTCGACAGCGAAAACCGGCACCGGCAGTCCGGTGACGGCGCCGCTGCCCTTGCCGGTCACGATCGCTGCGGCGCCGCGCTTGGCGGCATCGGCGGCATAGGCCGCGCCATCGGTCTTGGTGCCAGCGAGCGCGAAGAAGACCACGCCCGGTCCTACCTGGCGGGAATCCGAAGAAATCCCGGTAACCTCCGTATCGAAGGACGCTGTCCCCTCGACAGGCAGGATACCGGCTAGGTCTTTCAGCTTCATCGAACCCCGTTCATAGCAACAAAATAGCGCGCAGTTGCCGGCGCGCCCTCAGAATCACTGATAGGAAACCAGCGTTGCGCCATTTTCATGGCTGAAATCTGGCTTCACGCCAAGCATGGAAGCCGAACGTCGGATAATGTTTGCAGCCATGGCGCCAGCATTCGAGGCGGCCGTCGCACCCATGCCGGGTTTTTCCGGCTTCGGTTCGTCGGCGATGGTAAGCACGATGTATTGCGGATCGTCCATCGGGAACGCCGCGACGAAGGCATTGAAGTTCTTGTCCTTTGAGTAGCGGCCGTTGACAACCTTCTCGGCCGTTCCCGTCTTGCCGCCGACGCGATAACCTGGAACCCTGGCGTTCCTGCCTGAGCCTTTCTCGGCATTGAGTGCATAGAGATAGCGCATGTTCTCGGAGGTCTTGTCGCTGACGACTTTCTTGGCCACCGACATCGCCTGTTCCTGCGCCCGTCTCAGAAATGTCGGCTGGATCAGATAGCCGCCGTTCATCAGCGCGGCACAGCCGACCGCCGTCTGCAGCGGCGTCGTCGACACACCGTGACCAAAGGCGATGGTGATCGAATGGACCTGTTTCCAGACTTTTGGCTCGGTCGGGCGGGCGACCTCAGGCAGTTCCGTCTGCATTCTCTCGAGGATGCCCAGGCGATGCAGGAATTCGCGGTGCCCCTCGATGCCGACCGCTTCGGCTTCCTTGGCCGAACCGATGTTGGACGAATAGATGAACACTTCGGGCACCGACAGCACCCGGGACTTGCCATGAAAATCATGGATGGTCTGGCGGCCGATCCTGATCGGGCGCGTAGCGTCGAAACGGCTTTCCAGCGTCACTTTGCCGGAATCGAGCGCCATGGCGGTGGTAAAGCTCTTCAAGGTCGAGCCCATCTCGTAGAGCCCGGCCGACATGCGGTTCAAGCGGTCCTTGTCGTGCGCATTATAGGGGTTGTTCGGATCGAAATCCGGAACCGAGGCCATCGCGACCACTTCGCCGGTCTTGACGTTGAGAACGACGGCGCCCGCCGCGATTGCGCGGTATTTTTCCATGCCGGTGGCGACCTCGTCACGCACGATATGCTGGACGCGCAGGTCGATCGAGAGCTGCACCGGCTTCAGATCCTTGGCCACCGCCAGACCGGACGCCTGAAGATCGCTCAGCCCCTGTTCGTCGATGTATTTCTCCATGCCGGAGATGCCCTGGTTGTCGATGTTGGTGAGGCCGACAATGTAGGACGAGGTTTCGCCGGCCGGGTAGAAGCGGCGCTTTTCGGTGCGGAAGCCGATGCCGGGAATGCCGAGCTGCAGAATCTCCGATTGTTGCTTGGGCGTCAGTTGCCGCTGCAGCCAGACGAAGCCGGCGCCGCTCTTCAGCTTGTGATAGGTCTGCTCGTAGTCGATTTCGGGAAGCACCGTCGCCAGTTTTTCGATCGCCTCGTCGGCGTCGACAATGCGGCGCGGTTCGGCAAACAGCGACGCCGTCTTGATGTCGGTCGCCAGAACTTCGCCGTTGCGGTCGACGATGTCGGGCCGCGACGCCGTCACCCGGCTCTGCGGACCGCCGGACAGGTCGGGGTTCTGGAAACCGAGATAGACCAGCCGCCCGGTGATGGTCAGATAGATGCCCAAAAACACCGCCATCGTCATCACGACGCGGGTCCTGCCCTTGCCGCCGGTCGCCTTGCGGGCGCCTTCGACCACAATCGATCCGTCGTCGCCGGACTTGGCGCGGCGCGTCAGCAGACTGGTGATCACTGGAAGTCTGGCGATCATTGGACGATGCCTCCGGTGACCACGGGGTCGTTGCCCATCGGTTCCCTGCCGGAATTGTCGGCCATGCCGCCCAGCCGCTCGGACGAAAGGTCCTCGATGGTGAGGGATTTTGCCGGCAGATCGTCCAGCCCGATGATCTGGCGGGCGCTGACCGGCTCGAGTTCGAGTTGCGATTTATAGGTCTCGGCCAGCTTTTGCAGGCGCGACGGTTGGGTAAGCAGGCTCCAGTCCGCCTTGAGGAGATCGATCGTATCCTCCTCGTAGCGGATCTGCGCCTGGATCTTGTGCACCGCCGCCAATTGTTCCTCGGCCTCGCGCTTGGTCTTGAAGGTCAAGGCCGCGGCCGAAACCATGACGGCGATAAGGACTATGTCGCTGGTACGAAACACGTGCTCACCTCTCTCCCGACCGCTCGGCACCGGGAAGTTTTGGATCAGGAAGTTTTGGAAGTCCGAAAATCGAAAAATCGCCGGCGCGCGCCGGCGCGTCGGTGCGGATCGCCGCGCGCAGCCTTGCCGAGCGCGCCCGCGGATTGGCCGATATCTCGGCCTCACCGGGCGTCACGCCGCTGCCCACCTTGTTGAAGGTGGCGCTGCGCGCCTGCGCCTCGGGCAGGTGCCGCGATCCGGTCGCCGCATCGGCGCGATCGGCGATGAAGCGCTTGACGATGCGGTCTTCCAGGGAATGGAACGTTACTACGGCCAGCCGTCCGCCCGGTTTCAGCACGCGTTCAGCCGCAAACAGCGCTTTGGCCAGTTCGCCGAGTTCGTCATTGACGAAAATGCGCAGCGCCTGGAAGACGCGGGTCGCTGGATGGATCTTGTCCTTCGGCGCGCGGCCGATATGCGTTTCAATGGCGTCTGCAAGGTCGAGCGTGCGCTCGAACGGATGTTTTTCGCGACGGCTTTCAATCATGCGGGCGATGCGGCCGGCATGGCGCTCTTCGCCAAGAAACCCGAAGATGCGGGCAAGATCGCCCACCTTGAAAGAGTTGACGACATCGGCGGCGCTGAGGCCAGCCTGCGCCATGCGCATATCGAGCGGTCCGTCGGCACGGAACGAAAAACCGCGCTCCGCCTGATCGATCTGCATGGAGGAGATGCCGATGTCGAGCACGACGCCGTCAGCGCTTTCGACATGCTCGTCCAATGTCGAGAACGGCGCCTGGACGAGCCGGAGCCTGCCGCCCGATTGTTGCTCGAGAACACGACCGGCAGCAATCGCATCCGGATCGCGGTCGATCGCGACAACCGAGGCGCCCCTCGCCAGAATGGCTTTGGTGTAGCCGCCGGCGCCGAATGTGCCGTCGACGACCACCTCGCCCGTTTTGGGCGAAAGCGCCTCCAGCACTTCGGCAAGGAGGACCGGAATGTGACGGGCCGGTCCGCCAACGGCGTGAGGGTCATCGCCGTAGCCCGCCATCATTCCGGCCGCTCCCCAGGCTTCGTCCCCTGCCGAAGCTGCAAAAGCCGGGCGCGTGCTTCCGCCCCATAGGCGGTGAGCCGTCCAGGTTCCCAGATCTGAAAGAAATTGCCGCGGCCGACAAAAGCCGCTTCCGCGGAAATGCCGGTATGCTCGCGGATGAAATCGGTCATCGAGATGCGGCCGTCCTGATCGAGCTTGAGAAAGGTTCCATCGCCATGGCAGAAGAACGACATGTCGTCCGAGGTCTGCAGGAAGGGGTCTTCCTGCGCGATGCGCTGCTCGTAGCGGTCGAGCAGGTCGAGCCCGCCGACATCCATCGCCGGACGGTCCAGGCAGCGCAGCGCATAGAGTTCCGAATAACCGCGCTTCTGCACAACCGCACGGAAATGCGCTGGAACGGACACCCGCCCCTTCGCATCGATCCTGTTCACTGCGCTTGACAGAAACCGGTCCATTACGCGTTACGGCCGCTTGCGCCGCCGCACCCCTCTGCATCTTCCCGCCCGCGCCGCCGCAGCGCGGTCCCTGCCCAAAACTCACTTCGTTCCAGATGGCAAAAACAGGCGAACGCGCAGCCGCCGCGGCTGCCCGATTGGCGTACGCTTCACCCTGACGCGGAACGAAGGCTTGAATATCTGAATGGGATATCATGGGGCACTATGGGCGTCAACGGGAACAGGCTTCACAAAACGCGCGCCACAACCGATGAGGGCAGCTTTGACGGCACTCCCGTGTTTATGCTCCATTAAGCCTAACGAACCGTTTAGAGCCGATTGGCCTAACCGGAGGCGGCTTGCCGCGGAGCGCCACCACACATAGCGTTGGCTGTCTTTTCTCGGTCAGAAACAGGTTCTTTTCTCGGTCAGAAGGTTGAAAATACATGTCCGAAACAGCCAAGTCGCGCGCGGCCACCCTCGCCCATTTGCGTGGCGTCAAGCTCGCCAAGGGCGATCCGGTCTCGCTGCCGCTGACAATGACGACCACTTTCCATCTGCCCGGCAATCCGGCCGGCGTCAGCCAGTACGGGCGCTACGACAATCCGACGTGGGAAGCGGTGGAAGACATGCTCGGCCACCTCGAGGACGCGCCGTCCGTGGCGTTCCCGTCGGGCATGGCCGCGATTGCGGCGGTCTTCTTCGCGCTGCTCAAGGCGGGCGATCGCATCCTGTTGCCGTCCGATGGTTACTACACGCCGCGCCTGCTTGCCGAGCGCTTCCTCAAACCTTTCGGCCTCCCGTTCGACACACGACCGACCAAGTCCTTTGTGGACGGCGGTTTTTCCGGCTACCGACTGGTGTTCGTCGAGACCCCATCCAATCCTGGGCTGGACATTTGCGACCTGGCCGGCGTGGCGCGCCTTGCGCACGAGGCCGGCGCGCTGGTCGTCGCCGACAACACGACGATGACGCCTTACGGTCAGCGCCCGCTCGACCTCGGCGCCGATATCGTCGTTGCCGCTGACACCAAGGCGCCCAATGGCCATTCCGATGCGCTGTTCGGCCATGTCGCCAGCCGTGACGCCGGGATCATCACCGCCATCCGCGAGTGGCGCAAACTGTCGGGCTCGATCCCCGGACCATTCGAAGCCTGGCTGGTCCATCGAGGCCTCGAGACGCTGGAAGTCCGCTTCGAGCGCATGTGCAAATCGGCCGAACTGATCGCCCGGCGCCTGACAAATCATCGGGCCGTGAAATCCGTCCGCTTTCCTGGACTGGAGGATGACCCTTCACACATTCTGGCGACCACCCAGATGGAGCGTTTCGGCTTCCTCATCGGCCTCGACCTGGGGAGCGAAGCCAGGGCCGAAGCGTTCATCGGCGCCTGCGCGCTGATCCAGCCGGCGACCTCCTTCGGCGGCGTCCACTCTTCGGCCGAGCGGCGCGCCCGTTGGGGTGATGCAGTGCCGCCCGGCTTTGTTCGCCTGTCGGTCGGCTGCGAGCCGGTGGAAGCGCTTTGGCAGGCGATCGAGGCGTCGCTGGCCCCGGGGCTAGACTGCGTCGACGGTTGAGCGAACCGATCACGAAGCCAGATCGTCGGCTTCGATATTGCGCCGGCCATGCAGCACACGCAGGATCTCGACTGCATCCTCGCCGACACGGTACAGTGTGAGGTATTCGCCGACGACCAGATGGCGGATGCCGTGCGCGATGTCTTCGCGCGGTGCGCCCGAGAAAGGATAAGTCGTCAGTTGCTGCCAGCGCGCTTCGATCCGGTCGAGCAGCCGGTCCGCTGCAGCCTCGTCGCCTCGCGCGATATGAAGCCAGATCGCGATCAAATCCTCTTCTGCATTTGCAGTTCGGACGATGGGCAGCAAATTCATGCTGCGTTATCGGATTTCAATCGTCTACGTGCTTCGGCCTTGATTTCATCGATCGACGCAAATCGTCCCGGTCCGCTGTCGATCCCCTCCTGCACCAGCTTGCGCAACTCCTCGACCGTGTAGCCGTGCAAGTCACGGCGGTCCTTCCATTGCCTGAGTGCGTCGCGGATCACCTCGCTCGCCGAAGCATATTCGCCGGCGGCGACCACATCGTCGACCGCCGCCGCCAATTCCGGCGAAAGCGTGATGCTGCGCTTGTCGACCTGACCCATGGTGCGCTCCTGATACTGCCCGTACTAATGCATGTCGCGCAAAAGTGTGCAGCGGTTCTGCGATAACGACATGCATAAACAACAACCTAAAGCGCGCCGCGAGAGGACGGTCGAACGCGACGCGCTTTAGGAAAGTACGATTTAATCGCACCAGTTTCAAGAAACGCTTGCTCCATGCACAGCCCAGTAAAAGCTGATTCAGTCAATGAAGCGCCTGAACCAGCAAGCGCGCCCGAAGACGCAACCTGCTGATATCAGGGAATTTCCTTGTAAAAATCTGGACGAAAATTGCCAGCTGGCCTGTAAGCCGGGTTCTGTATGGCCCTCGCCCCTTGCGGCGCGAGAACGTGGCGGCCATTCATCTTGGGCGCATGTTGCCATGCGCCTCACGCAACCTACCCGGGCGGTGAGCCGGAAACAGCCCTCGAGGGTTTCCCCTCGCACCGCCCCTATTCGGTCTTGCTCCCGGTGGGGTTTACCGTGCCGCTCCTGTTGCCAGTCGCGCGGTGGGCTCTTACCCCACCCTTTCACCCTTACCACGACGGATCGTGGCGGTTTGCTTTCTGTGGCACTTTCCCTAGGGTCGCCCCCGCCGGCCATTAACCGGCACCGTGTCTCCATGGAGCCCGGACTTTCCTCACCCGCAGCCTTTCGGCTTCGCGGGTGCGGCCGCCCGGCCAGCTGGCAAGGCGTATAAAGGGATTCACATTCGAAAACGCAAACAAAAAAGCAGGTCCCAGTCTATTACGATCTATTACGTCTATTACGCCGGCGCTCCAAGCGCGGCCAGCTGCACTTTGACCTTGCCGCAATAGGCCGCGGAAATCGGGTTCATCCGCTTGGCGCCATGGCCGGCATTGTACTTCAGGATCGTGCCGCAGGTCGTGCCGTCGCCGAGGTTGCGCGCCATGGCGAGGTATTTCATGCCGTATTTGATGTTGGTCTCGGGATCGTGGAGACCCTTGATCGAGCCGCTGTAACCCATCATCCGCGCCGTCGACGGCTTGATCTGCATCAGGCCGATCTCACCGGCGCGGCCGACCTGGTTCGGCTGAAACCTGCTCTCGATCATGATGACGGCCTTGGCGAGCGAGACCGGCACACCATTGCTGGCCGCATGACGCTCGATGATCGTCGAATACTGGCCGCTATCGCCAGCGGCCGCCGGCTTCGGCGCCGCCGCCCGGCTTTGCCGGCCGATCGATGCCGTCGTCGCCTGGTCGATGCGGGTCCTGTTGCGCTTCACATGCCGCTTGGAGACTGACTTCTTTGCAACGACTGCCTTCTTTGCAACGACTGCCTTCTTTGCAGAGACCTTTTCCGCCTTTGCGGATGCTGGCTTTTTCGCTTTCACCGCAGCAACTTTTTTCGCCTTTGCGGAGGCTGTCCTTTTTTCTCCGGCATCTTGCCCGGCTTTCGGCGTGGCAGTCTTATCGGACGCGGTCATGAAACCCTGGTCGGCCCGCTGGCTCAAAGGCGCGCCATTGGCCGCACCGATGGCAAAAGTCATTACGCCGGCAGCAACAGCTGCCGTTAAAACGGTCAATTTCTGCATGGGATCCTGTTCTGTTTGAACCGCGCGAAGAACTTCACGCAGCTACGCCAATCAACGTCGGAACATTTGGGAGACTGTAGGTCCGACGACTTGCACGGATCGCCTTTGACGGTCGAATTGGCGGCAAAAAAGGCGGGGCAAGTCACTTTAAATGACAGGCTGTAACTTACAGCCAGGAAAAGACTACTTGGACGGAACTGCCCTCACCGAGCCAAGCAGCCGTTCCAGCGTGCGAATTGTCGATCCGTCGGCCACGCCATCCACTTTGCGTTGCCGGAAATGCCTCTGGAAAGCCTCGACCACGATTTCGGTTTGCCGATCGAAAGCGCCTGATATCTCCACGCCATAACCGTAGAGCGCCAGCATCGACTGCAACGCCTCGACCTCGGCAGACGCATCGCCGGCCTTCAGCACCGCGCCGCGCCTGACGGGTGCCGCTTCGACAAGATGGCCGACACCGGCCTCGAACAGGGCCTTCCAGGGGAATCTCTCGCCTGGGTCGATCTTGCGTCCCGGCGCCACGTCGGAATGGGCGAGCACCCGTTGAGCCGGGATGGAATGGCGCTGAACAATCCTCTTGCACAGGCCGATCAGGGCATCGATCTGCCGTTTCGGAAAATTCCGGTAGCCCAGCGAATGTCCCGGATTGACGATCTCGATGCCGACCGAACAGGAGTTGATGTCGCTACGTCCGAACCAGGAACTCTTGCCGGCATGCCAGGCACGGTCGCTTTCCCTGACCATCTGGACGATGCGGCCGTCCTCATGGACGAGGTAGTGCGACGAAACCTCGCTGGCTGAATCGCACAGCCATGCTTCGGCGCCGGCGCCGGTCTCCATGCCGGTGTAGTGCAGCACGATCATGTCGACCGTCTCGCGTCGTGGACCGAAATTCGGCGATACCCTGACCTCGGCGATCGGCTCGTCGGGCAGGAAGCCGCTCATGCGTGCCGCAGGCCCCGTTCGATCATCTCATAGGCCGCGTTGATCGCCGCTATCCTGCTGGTTGCGATCTTGATGAATTCCTGCGGCAGGCCGCGTGCGATCAGCCGGTCGGGATGGTTGTCCGAAACCAGCTTGCGGTAACGCTTCCTGACCTCCTCGAAGGTTTTTCCCCGCTCGATGCCGAGCACGACATAGGGATCGGCCGCACCCAGATCGACGTGCCGGGCCAGAATGCTCTGGTAATGCGCCTCCTCGATCCGGAAGATCTCGGCGATGCGATGCAGGAACTGACCTTCGCGCTCGTGGACCAGCCCGTCGGCCTTGGCGATATGGAACAGCCCGTCGAGAATGTCCTCCAGCATCGCGCAGTTCGAATGGCCGGAGCCGCAAAGCTGCGCCATGCGTGCGGCATAGGTCTCGAAGCCGGCGATGTCGCGCTTGGCCAGATCGTAGAGCCGCGCCACATTGCGCGTCTGCTCCTTCGGCACTTCGAATATCTGCTGGAAAGCGCGCACCTCGTCCTGGGTGACGATGCCGTCGGCCTTGGCCATCTTGGCCGACAGCGCGATCATCGCCACCGAGAAGGCGACGCGCCGGCGCAGGTCGGGGTCGCCGGAGAAAACCGTGCGCACAGCCTCGACCACGTCGGCGACGCCGGACGAGGTTGAGGACGAAACGCGGGTGATGAAGTCGCCGAGGCGATCCCAAATCGACATGGGCACCTATTAGGGCTAACTGGCCGCCGCTATCAAGCCCACCGCTATCAAGCTGAAGACAATGCCGCAGGGCCGGCCCAGCCGATTTCGCGCCCTCCCGAGCAGGCGGCCTCCCTGAGCAGCTGGCGCAACCGTCGATCATGGAAATTAGCAGGCAGCAACGGCCATGGCGCGCGAAACTGCAAGCCTTCGTCACCTCGCCATTTCGGCCCCTTCTGCTGGGCCAAAAAGTGACAGGCGAAACCGAGCTTGCGGCGGCGGCCCGCAAGAAGATTGTCCTGAAGTCAGAAGGCCGGCAGGATGCCGGCCTTCCGTTCATCACATAAGAATTACTGCGCCGGCGCAGATGGCTGTGCCGGAGCCGGCTCGGCCGGCTTGGTCGCGTCGGGAGCCGGCTGCATCGGCTGTTCGTTCGCCGGCGGATTGGTGCTCTGCGTGGTGGTAGCGTCCCCGCCCGTGCCGCTGTCGCTGCAAGCCGCAACGCCAAGCAGGGCAAGCGCCGAAACCGACGCAAGAATGAGTTTCTTCATGACATCTCTCCTCTAATCACGCCCCCGCTACCGGTGACGATCGAGGACAGAATGCACCAAATGCCCCATGGGTTTCATAACGTTGCATTTCCGTATGTAACATCATCTGCTTTTTGCGTTGCCGGCGAAGCCATGGCGAATTAACACCAGACCATGTCGAATTAGCACATTTGAATCAATAAAATGCCCGGGAGAGCTGCCGTGACCGTCAAATGGGATTTCTGGATCGACCGCGGCGGCACCTTCACCGATGTCATCGGCCGGGACCCGCAAGGCGGGCTGCACCCGCGCAAGCTGCTATCCGAAAATCCCGAAGCCTATGCCGACGCCGCCATCCAGGGCATTCGCGATCTGCTCGGGCTAAAATCCGGCGCGCCGATCCCATCCGGCCTGATCGGCGACATCAAGATGGGCACCACCGTTGCCACCAACGCGCTTCTGGAGCGCAAGGGCGACCGTGTGCTGCTGCTCATCACCAGGGGATTTCGCGACGCGCTGAGGATCGCCTATCAGGCGCGGCCCGATATCTTCGCCAAGCAGATCATCCTTCCCGAACAGCTCAACGAGCTCGTCATCGAGGTCGACGAGCGCGTGCGCGCCGACGGCCGCGTCGAAAGGCTGCTCGACATCGCCGCCATGCGCCCGGCCATCGAACAAGCCAAGGCCGACGGCATCGACGCGGTGGCGATCGTGTTCATGCACGCCTGGAAATATCCCGACCACGAAAAGGCGGTTGCAAAAGTCTGCAGGAAACTGGGGTTTTCGCAGATCTCGGTCAGTCATGAGGTCTCGCCGCTCATCAAGCTGGTCGGCCGCGGCGACACGACGGTGGTCGACGCCTATTTGTCGCCGATTCTGGCAAGGTATGTGCAGAGGGTGGCGCAAGAGCTGGGCCTCCTCTCCCCCCTCGACGGGGAGATGGCTGCGCAGCAGCCAGAGAGTGTCATCTCAGAAGGCACCGCCAGAGCGTCGAACCCAGTCGAACCGACCCCTCCCGGCGGCTTCACCGCCACCCTCCCCTCGAGGGGGAGGGAATCCCCTCGCCTGATGTTCATGATGTCATCCGGCGGCCTTACCGCCGCCGATATGTTCCAGGGCAAGGACGCATTGCTGTCCGGTCCGGCCGGCGGCGTCGTCGGCATGGTCGAGACAGCAAAGCTCGCCGGTTTCGACAAGGTCATCGGCTTCGACATGGGCGGCACCTCAACCGACGTCGCCCATTATGACGGCGACTATGAGCGCGCCTTCGACACCGAGGTTGCCGGCGTGCGCATCCGCGCGCCGATGATGCGCATTCACACCGTCGCCGCCGGCGGCGGCTCCATCCTGCACTACGAGGCCGGCCGTTTTCGCGCCGGGCCGGATTCGGCCGGCGCTAGTCCCGGCCCGGCCGCCTACCGACGCGGCGGCCCGCTGGCCGTCACCGACGCCAATGTCATGCTGGGCAAGCTGCAGCCCGACTTCTTCCCGGCCATTTTTGGACCCGGCCAGGACGAGCCGCTCGACGTGCAAACCGTGCGCGAGAAATTCGCCGCACTCGCCGCCGAAATCGGCGACGGCCGCGCGCCGGAGGCGGTCGCCGAAGGGTTCGTCACCATCGCCGTCGAAAACATGGCCAACGCCATCAAGAAGATTTCCGTGCAGCGCGGCTACGACGTCACCGAGTATCTCCTGAACTGTTTTGGCGGCGCCGGCGGCCAGCACGCCTGCCTCGTTGCCGACGCACTCGGCATGGAGGCGGTGCTGATCCATCCCTTCTCCGGCCTGCTGTCGGCCTATGGCATTGGATTGTCCTCGATTTTTTCGTCGCGCCAGCAGGCGCTGCTGAAACCGCTGGCGGAAGTGTCCAGGCCGGCAATCGACGAGCTCATCGCGACGCTGCGCAAAGCCGTCATCGACGAGCTTGCCGCGCAAGGCATTGCCGAGGACGCCGTCGCCTCGAAACCGGTGCTGCAGATCCGCTACGACGGCACCGACACCGCGCTGCCGGTGAATTTCGGGCACGGTTCGATCGCACGGGCCAAGGCGGATTTCGAAGCCGCCCACAAGGCGCAGTTCGGCTTCGTCTATGACGACAAGCCGATGATCGTGGAATCGGTCGGCGTCGAAGGCATCGACAGCGGCGACGCCGGCCGCGAGGAAAGTGATTCAATCCTTGAGGACATCGCCGCAAGCCCTTCGGAAAATAGGCAAATCTTCATCGACAGCGCTTGGCGAGACGCCGGCATTTTCCGCCGCGAGGCGCTTAAACCGGGGCACAAGCTAGGCGGCCCGGCCCTGGTCATCGAACCGAACCAGACCATCGTCGTCGAGCCGGGCTGGCAGGCCGAAATCACCGCCAGGAACCACGTGCTCCTGCGTCGCATCGAGAAAAAGCGCCGGCTGGCGGCGCTCGGCACCGAGGCCGATCCGGTCATGCTGGAGGTGTTCAACAACCTGTTCATGTCGATCGCCGAACAGATGGGCGTGACGCTGCAAAACACCGCCTCTTCGGTCAACATCAAGGAACGGCTGGATTTCTCCTGTGCCGTCTTCGACCGCAATGGCGCGCTGGTCGCCAATGCGCCGCACATGCCGGTGCATCTGGGCTCCATGGACCGTTCGGTGGAAACCATCATCCGGCTCAACTCCGGCGACATTCACCCCGGCGACGTCTTCGCACTGAATGCGCCTTATAATGGCGGCACGCATCTGCCTGACATTACGGTGGTGGCGCCGGTCTTTGAGGATGGGCGCCCAATCTCCCCCCATGTGGGGGAGATGTCGGCGAAGCCGACAGAGGGGGGCGCTGTCCCGCCAACGCCTCCAATTGGCGAGACGGCATATCGCGAAGCCGAGCGCTCGACGTTGTCCCCCTCTGCCCTGCCCTCTTTGTCACCAATTGGCATCTCCCCCACAAGGGGGGAGATCGGCCAATCGGCAAAGATCCTCTTCTACGTCGCCTCGCGCGGCCATCATGCCGACATTGGCGGCACGGCGCCCGGCTCGATGACGCCGCTCGCCACCACCGTCGACGAGGAAGGCGTGCTGTTCGACAATTTCCGCATCGTCGATCGCGGCCGCTTCCGCGAGAAGGAGCTGGAGACACTGCTCACCGACCACCCCTACCCGGCGCGCAATCCGCACCAGAACATCGCCGACCTCAAGGCGCAGATTGCCGCCAATGAAAAGGGCGTTGCCGAGTTGCGCGAGATGGTCGCGCATTTCGGCCTTGGCGTGGTCGAGGCCTATATGGGCCATGTCCAGGACAATGCCGCCGAAAGCGTGCGCCGCGTGCTGGAGCGGCTGCCCGACAACTCCGTATACGAGTATCCGACCGACACCGGCCAAATCATCAAGGTGAAGATATCGGTCGACCGGCAAAAGCGTGAGGCGACCGTCGACTTCACCGGCACATCGCCGGTCATGAAGAACAACTTCAACGCCCCCGAGCCGGTCGCCCGCGCAGCCGTGCTCTATGCGTTCCGCGTCATGGTCGAGGACATGATCCCGATGAATGCCGGGTGCCTGAGACCGATCAACATCATCATTCCCGAGGGTTGCATGCTGAAGCCGACCTACCCGGCCGCGGTCGTCGCCGGCAATGTCGAGACATCGCAGCACGTCACCAATGCGCTGTTCGGCGCCATGGGCGCGATGGCCAATGCGCAAGGCACGATGAACAACCTCACCTTCGGCAACAAAAAATACCAGTATTACGAGACGATCTGCTCCGGCTCGCCGGCAGGCCGGATGAACAGCGGTCGCGGCTTTGCCGGCACCTCCGGCGTCCACACCCACATGACCAATTCGCGCCTGACCGACCCGGAAGTGCTGGAGTTGCGGTTCCCCGTCCTGCTCGAGGATTTCCACATCCGCGAAGGCTCCGGCGGCAAAGGCAAATGGAGTGCCGGCGACGGCACCGAGCGCACCATCCGTTTCCTCGAAAAGATGGAATGCGCGATCCTGTCCTCACATCGCAATCGCCCGCCGCAAGGCCTGGACGGCGGCGGCGATGGCGAGGTCGGCTCGACCAAGGTTCGCCGCAAGGATGGCCGCATCGAAGTCCTGAAGGCTTGCGACCAGACGGTGCTCGAGGCCGGTGAAGCCGTCATCGTGACGACGCCGACGCCGGGCGGATTTGGCAAGGCCTGAACTCGCCTCAACAGACTGTCACCGGCCTGTCATCCACCTGCGCTACCCGCTTGCGGCAAAGCAAACGGGGAATCGCCTTGCCATGACCGACATTTCCGGAGAACTGGTTTTTCGCCGCGGCAAGCAAGTTGGCAAGGCCGTCTACCAGAACCGCCCGCTGTCGAAGGCCGGCCTCTCAGAACGGCTCTTCGCCTTGCTGTTTTCCGGCCTCGTCTATCCGCAGATCTGGGAAGACCCCGACGTCGACATGGAGGCGATGCAGCTTGGCCAGGGCCACCGCGTCGTCACCATCGCCTCGGGTGGCTGTAACATCCTTGCCTATCTCACCCGGTCACCGGAACGGATCGACGCCGTCGATCTCAACGCCGCCCATATCGCGCTGAACCGCATGAAGCTCGAAGCGGTGCGCCATCTGCCGTCGCAGGGTGACCTGTTCCGTTTCTTCGGCGCTGCCGAAACCCGTCACAATTCGCAAGCCTACGACCGTTTCATCGCGCCGCATCTCGACCCGGTCAGCCGTCATTACTGGGAACATCGCAACTGGCGCCGGCGTCGCCGCATCGCCGTCTTCGACAGCAATTTTTACCAGACCGGACTGCTCGGCCTGTTCATTGCCATGGGCCATCGCACCGCCAAATTCTTCGGCGTCGATCCGGCCGGCATCATGGAAGCCAAAAGCCTCGTCGACCAGCGCCGCTTCTTCGACGAGGAACTGGCGCCGGTTTTCGAAAAACCGCTGCTGAAATGGGCAACATCGCGAAAAGCCTCGCTGTTCGGCCTCGGCATTCCGCCGGCACAGTACGATTCGCTGATCACCTCGGGCGACGGCACCATGGCCAGCGTGCTGAAGGCCCGGCTGGAAAAGCTCGCCTGCGATTTTCCGCTGGAGAACAACTATTTCGCCTGGCAGGCTTTTGCCCGCCGCTACCCCAATCCCGGCGAGGCGGCGCTGCCTGCCTATCTCGAAAAACGCAACTACAAAACGATCCGCAACAATGTCGACCGCGTCGCCATCCACCATGCCAATCTGATCGAGTTCCTTGCCGGCAAGGATGCCGGTTCGGTCGACCGCTTCGTCCTGCTCGACGCGCAGGACTGGATGACCGACGACCAGCTCAATGCGCTGTGGGCCGAGATCACCCGCACCGCGTCGACCGATGCTCGCGTCATCTTCCGCACTGCGGCCGAACCCAGCCTGTTGCCCGGCCGGGTCTCGAAGTCGCTGCTCGACCAGTGGAGCTATGCGGACGAGGCCTCGCGCGAATTCTCGGCCCGCGACCGTTCGGCCATCTATGGCGGCTTCCACCTCTATGTGAAGCAAGCCGCATGAGCGCGACCGAACTGCCGGCCAGGCACGGCGAACCGCCGGCCGGGCACGGCGAACTGATGGACGGCGTCTACCGCTGGCAGCGCCACATCTACGACCTGACCCGCAAATATTACCTGCTCGGCCGCGACCGGCTGATATCAGGGCTGGAAGTGCCGGCCGGTGGCACCGTGCTCGAGCTTGGCTGCGGCACCGGCCGCAACATCGTCCTCGCCGCCCGCCTTTATCCCGACGCCCGCTTCTTCGGTCTCGATATTTCAGCCGAAATGCTGGAAACGGCCACTGCTGCCATTGCCCGCGAAGGTCTTTCCGGCCGCGTCAAGCTGGCGCGCGGCGACGCCACTGATTTCGACGCGAAGGCGCTATTTTCCGTCGAAAGTTTCGACCGCATTTTTGTCTCCTATTCGCTGTCGATGATCCCCGGCTGGGAGAAGACGATTTCGGCGGCACTTGCAGCCCTGTCACCCGGCGGTTCGCTGCACGTCGTCGATTTCGGCCAGCAGGAGGCCCTGCCCCGCTGGTTCCGCACGCTGCTGCGCGGCTGGCTGAGAAAATTCCACGTCGATCCGCGCGAGGCCCTGCGAGACGTCCTGGAATCGGAATCTGCAAAGATCGGCGGAACCCTTCGGTTTAGAACGCTTTTTCGCGGTTACGCCTGGCTGGCTGTGATCAAGATCGCCGTCTAGCTCCTCAGCACGGAGGATTTGGCTTTTGACTGACGGGCGCTGACGACCGGCCTGCAGCTGGCAGCTTCGCTGCGCCTGCACATCAACGTTGGACATTAGCGAAAGCCGCAATCACGGCCAATCTCCCCCCTTGTGGGGGAGATGTCCGGCAGGACAGAGGGGGGCGCCTCGCTCTGCCATCAAAGGTTCTGCACAGTCGTGATCGTGCAAGGCCTTTGGCGACGGCTGCATAGACGCTGCGGCGAGCGACCGCCACATTCCTCTAATCCAGCGCCTTCACCAGCGCTGCCAGCATGGTCTGCGGCCGGTAGCCGAGCTTGGCCGGCGTCAGGCCGAGCCGCACCACCACAAGCTGCTCCGACGGGATGATGGCGACCGTCTGCCCGTCATGGCCTTCCATCCAATAGCTATCCCTTGGCAGGCCCGCAGCGATGCCGGCGCCGGGGCTCTCCTCGTCGCCCGGACCCTCGATCCACACTTGGCCGCTGCCATAGACTTTCGAGGCGGGTGCGGCTTCCCGCATCCAGGCGACGAAGCCGGCAGGCAGGATCTCCTGGCCGTTCCAGACACCGTCCTGCAGCAGGAACTGGCCGAAGCGCGCCCAGTCGCGGGCGGTGGCGTAGAGATAGGACGAGCCGACGAAGGTGCCATGCTCGTCGGCCTCCAGCACAGCGCTCTGCATGCCGAGCGGGTCGAACAGCGAAACCCTCGGCCACGCCAGCGCCTTGTTCTTATCGCCGATCGCATCCTGCCAGAGCCGCGACAGCATCACTGCCGTGCCGCTCGAATAGGAAAATACCTTGCCCACCTCGCCGGTCAGCGGCTTGGATCCGGCAAAGCCCGCCATATCAGGCTCGAGATAGAGCATCCGCGTCACGTCGGTGACGTCGCCATAATCCTCGTTGAACTCCAGCCCGCTCGACATCGCCATCATGTCGGCGAGACTGATGGCGGCGCGGCCGTCCGCTTTCCAGGGTCCGAACAGGCCCTGGTTGGTCATCACCATCTTGCCGTCCTTCACCACCGTGCCGACGATCGCGGCATTGACCGTCTTGGTCATCGACCAGCCAAGCAGCGGCGTCTTTTCGGTAAAACCTGCACCATAACGCTCGGCGACGATGCGGCCGTTCTTGACCACCACCACAGCCCGCATACCGGCGCCGGTCATTGCAGGATCGTCGAGGATTTTCACGATTTCGGGGTTTTGCGAGGCATCAACTCTGTCGCCCTCCGGCCAGAGCACGTCGAGCGGCGGCGCCGGTGTCAGCGGCGCCCCGGCGACTGCTTTGGCCCTGGCGCTGTCGCCATCCGGAACCGAAGCACAGCCGAGCCCGTCGCGAACGACGGCGACGCTCTTGCCGAACACGCCGAACAGCCCGGCCGAAACCGTCCCCTGCTCCCAGTCGACCGACACCCGCATCAGCCTGAGCAGCGGGTGGCCCGGCGCCTGCACGTCGACGGCGAGCACCTGATCGGCATCGCGTCCGGCGATAAAGACATTCGAGCAGACGATCTTGGCCGTATAGCCCGAGCCGACGCGGATCAGTTCCGGCGGCGCCAGATACAGCCAGGCAGCGAGTGCTGCGACCGCCAGCACGGCCAGCCCGAGCAGCCATTTCACCAGCCTCAGAACAGTCTGCATTCTTCCGACTCTCCCCGGACGCTCATCCATGCCATTGATTTGCCGCCATTGCTTCGGCAAAATCGCGGTTCTGGTCGAGCGCTGTCAACGGAATATCAACCATGATCGGCGATCACTGATGCATGTCGCCCAAAAGCATGCCCCCGGGCCCGAACCGGGGGTGCGCAGCGGTTTTGGGATAACGACATGCCATAAAAAAGATCAAGGCGCGCCGAAGCGGCGCGCTTTGGGATAGGAGAGCGGTCCTGTGGGGCGATCGCTTGGGGGCACGGTCGAGGGACCACCTGCAGCAACAACCCATCAGCGGCCGGCTGAAACCGGTTCAGGAGTAGCGATGCGCCGTTTCGCGGCTTTCATTATGCTGACGCTGCTGGGCGCCTGCTCGACCGTCGCCGATCTTGCGCCTCCCTCATCGGGCGCGCCGAGCGTTGCGGTGCGCGCACCCCGTTTTGACGACTCCGACCCGCATGAGTGGGACAGCGGCGCGCCGTGGAGCTATGCCGTTCATGGCACCGACGTCTCCAAATACCAGACCTCGGTCGATTGGCCGGCGGCCAGGGCCAGCGGCATTTCCTTCGTTTTCGTCAAGGCGACGGAAGGTGGCGATCGCTTCGACGCGTATTTCAACGAGCATTGGAGCCGCACGAAAGCCGCCGGAATTCCGCGCGCCGCCTATCATTTCTACTATTTTTGCACGCCGGCCGCGACGCAGGCGCGCTGGTTCATCCAGAACGTGCCCAGAGACCGCTCGGCAATGCCGCCGGTTCTCGACATGGAATGGAACCCGCAATCGCCGACCTGCAAGCTGCGTCCCAATGCGGCCACGGTGCGCAGCGAGATGAGCACTTTCCTCGAAATCGTCGAAAAGCACTATGGCAAGAAGCCGATCATCTACACCTCGATCGATTTCTTCGACGACAACGGCCTGTCGGCCTTCCGCGGCTATCCCTACTGGCTGCGTTCGGTGGCCGGCCATCCGCGCAAAAGATACGGCAGCCACCCGTTCACCTTCTGGCAGTACACCGGAACCGGTATTGTGCCGGGCATCTCAGGCAAGGCCGATATCAACGTGTTCAACGGCTCGGAAGCCACCTGGAACAAATGGCTGCGGCAGAACACCCGTTGACAGCGGGCCTGCAGCCTGCTTTTCGACACAGCCAATGAAGGACGCCTGCAACCGCCGGTAATCTTCTCGGGAGGATGGCGATGCGATTGCGCTTGGAAATTCTCGCGGCGCTGTTTCTGGCCGCCACGGCGCCGGCGGTGGCACAGCAATGTGGTGGCGATTTCCAGGCATGGAAGCAGGGCGTTGTGGCCGAGGCGAAGAATGCCGGCGTCGGCACTGCCGGACTCGAGGCGCTGGAAACCGCCGCTCTCGATGGAAAGGTGCTGGCGCGAGATCGCGCTCAAGGCGTCTTTACCCAGACCTTCATCGAGTTCTCGAACCGCATGATATCGGCCTATCGGCTGAAGCAGGGCGCGGTCATCTTAAAGGAATATGCCGACGTGTTTGCCCGCGCCGATCGCGAATTCGGCGTTCAGGCCCCGGTCATTGCCGCCTTCTGGGCGCTGGAAACCGATTTCGGCGCCGTGCAGGGCGATTTCCAGACGCTGAACGCGTTGGTCACGCTCTCTCACGACTGTCGTCGCCCGCAGCTCTTCCGGCCCCAGATCGTGCCATTGTTGACGCTGATCGATCGCGGCGTGGTCCCGGCCGACGTCACCGGCGCCTGGGCGGGCGAAATCGGCCAGACGCAGATGCTGCCTTCCGACTATCTCGGCCGAGGCGTCGACGGCGATGGCGACGAAGTGATCGACCTGCGCGGCAGCGCGCCTGATGTGATCATGACCACGGCCAACAAGATCACGTCGCGCGGCTGGAAACGCGACCAGCCCTGGATCGAGGAAGTCCGCGTGCCCGACGACTTGCCCTGGGACCAGACCGGCCGCACCAACAAGCTGCCGCTGACGCAATGGGCTCAGTGGGGTGTCACCAACCCGAACGGCACGCCGCTTGTCGACAACGGCCTGAAGGCAGGCCTCGCACTGCCTATGGGCCGCAAGGGGCCGGCCTTCCTGGTGTACGACAATTTCGACGTCTACCTCGAATGGAACCAGTCCTTCACCTATGCACTGACTGCGGCAAATCTCGCCGCGCGGCTGGCAGGTGCGCCGCAATTCGACCCGCGCAATCCCGAACCCGGCCTCAACGGCGACCAGATGAGGGCATTGCAGACAAAGCTCGAGGCCAGAGGCTATGACGTAGGCACGGTCGACGGCATCCTGGGCACCAACACCCGCGAAGCGATCCGCAAGGAGCAGATGCGGCTAGGCCTGCCGGTCGACGGCTGGCCGACACCGGAGCTTTTGGCGAAACTGTAGCAGGTTAGTGAATAGTAGTGAGTAGTGTATGGTGAATGGTGAATGGTGAATGGTGAATGGTGAATGGTGAATGGTGGAACTAGGTACTGACTACTGACTTATTAACTATTCACTATTCACTATTCACTATTCCTATTCACTATTCACCATTCACAAATCCGTCATCGCCTGGCAAGCAGAAAGTCGATAAACACTCGCAAGGCCGGCGGAACCTGCCGGGAGCTTGTATGATATAGGTAAAAGCCCGGAAATCTCGGCGACCAGGCTTCGAGAAAACGGATCAGCTTGCCGGTTTCGATCCACGGCCGAACCTGGTAATCCAGCATGTAAGCCACGCCGATCCCATCCAGGGCCGCCCTGATCATCAGTTCCGTGTCGTTGACCGTCAGACCGCCGTTCACGGCTATTTCGAAAGCGCGCTGGCCTCGCGCGAACTCCCATCGATAGATGTTGCCGCCACCGGGCCACTGGAAATTGATGCATTGGTGATGGTGCAGATCGGCAGGATGACGGGGCATGGGGTGATCCTCGAGATAGCTGGGCGCCGCCACCGCAGCCATCTCCAGTTCGTCGCTGAGTTTCACCGCCACCATGTCCTTATGCAGCCGCTCACCAAGCCTGATTCCGGCATCGAATCGTCCCTCGACAATGTCAGTCAGTGTGTCGTCGACGATGATGGTGAGGGCAATATCGGGATAGGCCCGGCGGAAATCGCCGAGGATGGGCACGATGAAACGCATGGCGGCGATGCGTGGAACGTTGATGCGCAACGAGCCTGCCGGTCGATCGCGCGATGCATGCGCGTCGGCGACAGCCCCTTCGAGTTCACTGAATGCCGGAGCGAGGCGGGCAAACAGCGTTTCGCCTGCAGTGGTCGGCGACACGCTGCGTGTCGTGCGGTTGAGCAGCCGGACACCGACACGCTCCTCCAGCCCGCGTATCGTCTGGCTGAGCGCCGGCGGCGAAATCCTGAGCCTGGCCGCGGCGCGGACAAAGCTGCCTTCCTCGACGATCGTCGCGAACGCCTTCAGCTCGGAAAATTCGGTCCCTCGCATTATGTATCTCAGACTTAACAAGGCTGTTCGATAATAGACTATTATCTGAGCAATTGCATGCCCCTAACTTCGACATGGAACCGACGCTCGATTTGGAGCGGCCGTAGCCAGACGAGAAAAGGACAGCAGCTATGTATCATTCGCTTGATGGCAAAACCGCGCTCGTGACCGGCAGTTCGCGCGGCATCGGCCGCGCCATCGCCGAGGGGCTAGCGGCAAACGGCGCGGCCGTGGTCGTCAATTATGTCGGTAACGAGAAAGCCGCCCAGGAAGCCGTTGCTGCCATCCGCGAGAATGGCGGCAAGGCCGTCGCCATTCGGGCCGATATCTCCATTGTTTCCGACATTCGCCGGCTGTTCGATGAAACCGAGAAGCAGATGGGCGCGATTGACATCGTCGTCGCTAATGTCGGCGTCGCCGTCATAAAGCCGTTCGTCGAGGCCACCGAAGCCGACTTCGACCACGTCTTCGGCGCCAATGCCAAAGGCACCTTCTTCACGCTTCAGGAAGCGGCGCGGCGCGTGCGCGACGGTGGCCGCATCATCGCGGTTTCCACCGGTGGAACCAAGATGTTCTTCACCCAGACCGCCCTTTATCTCGGCAGCAAAGGAGCCGTCGAGCAGTTCGTCCGCGTCCTCTCGCGCGAACTCGGACCGCGCTCCGTCACCGTGAATGCGCTTTCGCCGGGCTTTACCGACACCGACCTGCTTCCGCAGCGGGACCGGGCCGTGGCTGCCGGCATGTCGCCCTTCGGCAGGATCGGAGCGCCGCGCGATGTTGCCGACATCGCGGTTTTCCTCGCCTCCGACGAGGCCCGCTGGCTGACCGGCGAGAACATCCAGGCCGGCGGCGGCGTTGCTTAGTGGGTAGTGAATAGTGAATAGTGAATAGTGAATAGTGAATGGTGAATGGTGAATGGAGTTAGATGTTGATTACAGACTACTGACTACTGACTACTGACTACTGACTACTGACTATTCACTATTCACTATTCACTATTCACTACTCACTAATCCGCCATCGTCTCCAGGCTGGCAAACCCCTGCGGCGCGTCACCTTCATCGAACGGCGTCGTCACCTCGACGAACGTGTCGGGATAGAAGCCGTTGAACCGTGTCCTCAGCGACAGCGAATAGGCGCCGATATGGCCGATCTCGATCCAATCGCCGGTATCGACCGTTTCCGGCAGCCAGAACGGCCGCGACAGGATGTCGACGGAATCGCAGGTTGCGCCGCAGACCTTGAACGGCACGATGGTCTTCTCCTCGCCGTTGCGCGAGCGGATCGCCGGGTCTGGAATGAAGCGCGCCGGCAGCGTGATCTTGCCGGTCCATGAATCCGACAGCGACGCCCAGATGCCGTCATTGATGTAGAGCCGCTTGCCCTTGCGCAGCAGCACACGCACGATCAGCGACAGGCAGCGCGCCACGATCACCCGGCCCGGCTCCGCCACCAGCGGCATCTGGTCGAACTGGTATTCCTTGAGGTCGCCCGACAGCCGCGACATGATCTGGCCGAGCGACGGCATCTCGATCTGCTTGCGGTTGGGATCATGGCCGTATTCGGCGGGAAAACCACCGCCGACGTCAAGGCCGGCAATGTCGAAGCTGACGCGGTTGCGCACCCAGTCGGCCGAGGCCAGCGCGCGCTCATAGGTGTCGGGATCCTCGATCTGACTGCCGACATGAAAGCACAGGCCGACCTTGTAGCCGGTCCGGTTCAGCCGTTCGGCCAGATCGACCGCATTGGCCGGTCCGGCGCCAAACTTCTTCGACAGTTCGTAGGCGGCCGATCCTTTCGTCTGGATGCGCACGAACACGGTGATCGCACCCGGATCGATATCGAGCGCCCGCACCACGCGGGTCAGCTTGGTGATCTCGTCCTCGTGGTCGAGCGAGATGACCCGGATGCCATATTTCTCCAGCGCCAGCTTGATGTCCGACTGTGCCTTGACCGGATGCATGTAGAGCATCTCGGCGTCCGGCGAGACCGCGCGCACGGCGGCGAATTCGCCGGGCGAGGCCACGTCGAAAGCGCCGACGCCGGCCTCGACCAGCGCCTTCAGCACGATCTGCTCGCCATTGGTCTTGACCGCATAGGCGGTCTTGCCGGGAAACATGCCCATGAACTGCCTGGCGTCCGCCTTCAGCACCTGCGGGCGGAAGCAATAGATCGGATCGTCCGGGCGAAGCGCCAGCGCCGCTTCGCGCGCATTTTCGAATTGCTGCATGGACGAATCCCTTGGCTTAGACTGCGCACAATTAATCCAACCTATGCGGGAATGAAAACAATTCTGTGTCTCGCACCCCTGACGCTGCGGCGCTACGGCAGATGATGGAATGCTAGTCCACTGTTCTGGTTTCGGGTGGCCCTTGCCGTCGAACAGGATATGGCCTGAACAGAAGCCTGATTGACTTGGCATTCAGAACCATCCGGGAGGATGATCCATGGCGATTTCGACGACGGCAATGCGCGGCCCCATGGTCTTGAAAGACTGGGCGCAGCTTCTGCTGCTCGGTGCGATCTGGGGTGGCTCGTTCTTCTTTGCCCGCATTGCGGTTGCCGAGATTCCGCCGCTGGTGCTGGTGCTGTTTCGCGTCGCCATCGCGGCGCTGGCGCTGCATCTCTATCTCGGCCTGCGCGGTCCGTCCTTCCGCATCGCCTTGCCGCATGCCGGCCTGTTCTTTCTGCTGGCGCTCGTCAACAACGTCATACCGTTCTCGCTGATCTTCGCCGGCCAGACCGAGCTTGGCGCCGGTGTCGCCTCGGTGCTCAATTCGACGACGCCGTTCTGGACGTTGATCCTCGCCAACGCGCTGACATCAGACGAAAAGCTCTCCTGGAACAAGCTTGCCGGGATCGCGCTCGGCATCGTCGGCACGGCGGTGATGATCGGTCCCGGCCTGCTTGCCGGGCTGGGCGGTCCGGTCTGGGCGAAATTCGCGCTGGTCGGCGCCTCGCTGTCCTATGCGGTGGCCCTGATGATCGCCCGCCGCTTCAAGGGTGTGCCGTCACCGGTCATCGCCACTGGACAATTGACCGCTTCGACCATCATCATGATCCCGATCGTGCTGCTTGGCCACGGCACTGCCAACCTGTTTTCGGCCTCGCCGCCGGTCTGGGCGGCGGTGTTAGCGCTGGCCCTGCTGTCCACCGCCTTCGCCTACATCCTCTATTTCAACCTCGTCGCCTCGGCTGGCGCCACCAACGCCTCGCTGGTCACGCTCATCGTGCCCGCCAGCGCGATCCTGCTCGGCTTTCTGTTCCTGGGCGAACGGCTCGAATTGTTCGAGCTCGGCGGCATGGCGCTGATCGCGCTTGGCCTCGTCACCATCGACGGCCGCCTGTTCGGCCGACGCTGATGCATGTCACCAAAGCGCGCCCAGGCGCAACACGCTTGAGAGCTTCGTATCCAATCGAACGACGCTCCAATTCGTCGAATCTTCGCATCGACCCGAAATCGATCCCGACTTTCGGCGACGGTAGCGCTGCCATACCCATTCTTGCCCCAGCTCCGTCACATTTTGTACACAGGGCCGAAGCGGGATTTTGCCGAAGAGTTTCAATGCCTAACGGCAAATGGCCTGTCGCAAATTCCACATTGTCGTCGCATTGCAGCATAGTTTCCGCTTGCCTGTGGCAGAAATGCCCCTAGACTCTGGCCATAGCTCTTTAAGAGGAGGCTATGACATGGGGCTTACCAGGCCAATCAACGCATTGATGATTTGTGCTGCATTTGCATTCATCGGGGCGCTGATTATGGGCTTTCTTCCGTAGACCCGCCAAGCAACGGAAGCAGCACAAAATAGTCCAAGTCATTGAAAAGGCCGGGTTTTTTACCCGGCCTTTTTGCATCCCGGATTTGACAGAGACTTACGCCGCGGCGGACCCCGCGGCTTCAGCCTCATGCGAGCGGATGCCGATCATGTGGCAGACGGCGAAGACCAGATCGGCGCGGTTCATGGTGTAGAAATGAAAATCGCCGACGCCGCGCTCGACAAGGTCCAGCACCTGCTCGGCCGCCACCGCGGACGCCACCAGCGCATGCGTCTGCGGGTCCGTCTGCAGCCCGTCGAAGCGCTCGGCCATCCACGCCGGCACCAGCGCACCGCAACGCGCCGAGAAATTGGCGACCTGGGTAAAATTGTGGACCGGCAATATGCCCGGCACGATCGGTATGTAGATGCCCGCCCGCCGCGCCCGCTCGACATAGCGCTCGTAGAGGTCGTTGTCGAAGAAGAACTGGGTGATCGCCCGCGTCGCGCCATTGTCGACCTTGCGCTTCAGCATATCGATATCGGTGGCGAAATCCGGGCTCTCCGGATGCTTTTCCGGATAGGCCGAGACCGAGATGTCGAAATCGCCGACACCTTTCAGCGCCCCCACCAGTTCGGCGCCGTTGGCATAGCCGTCCGGATGCGGACGATAGGCGGCGCCGACGCCCTCGGCCGGATCGCCGCGCAGGGCGACGAAGCGGGTGACACCCATGTCGGCGAATTCCTGGATGACTTCATCGACCTCGTGACGCGCCGCATCGACGCACGTCATGTGCGCCGCCGGCGTCAGCGTCGTTTCGTTGAGGATGCGCTTGACCGTGCGCGCCGTGCGCTCGCGGGTCGAGCCGCCGGCGCCATAGGTGACGGAGACGAATTTCGGCTTGAGCGGCTGCAGCCGGGTAACTGTGTCCCACAGCCTTGCTTCCATCTCGTCGCTCTTCGGCGGGAAGAACTCGAACGAAACCCTGATCTTGTCGCCAATGTCAGGGCGGCGGGAAAAGCGGAACTGGTTCATCAGGCGGTTTCCCCTATCGGAAAGGCATTGGCCGGTTGTGCGTGGTTGGAAGGATCGGCGATCAGCATGCGCTGGTCACGGCCGAGCCACAGTTTTACGGTGAGCCTGGGTTCATTGCCGGCGCGCGGCTCGAATTCCTGGCTCTCTTCGAGGTCGAGCCCGGCCTCGGAAAACCACTCGGTGATCTGCCGGTCGGCAAAGCCGAGCCGCACATGCGCGTGGGCGTCGCGCAGGAATTCCAGCGAATGCGGAGCGAAATCCACGATCACCAGCCGGCCTGCCGGACGCAGCAGCCTTGCTGCCTCGCGGATGGCGCGGGCAGGATCGTCAAGATAGTGCAGCACCTGGTGGATGGTGACGAGATCGAAGGCGTCGCGCTCGACCGGCGGCGCAAAAATGTCGCCCTGGCGCACCTGCGCATTCGAGATGCCGGCCTTGTCGAGATTGGCGCGCGCCACCGTCAGCATCTCGCGCGACATGTCGATGCCGATGCCGCGCCGGTAGAGCGGCGAAAAGATCTCGAGCAGCCGCCCGGTGCCGGTGCCAAGGTCGAGCATCGACTGGAACGGCCGCTTGCCGACGAGCTTGAGCAGCGCTGCCTCCACGGCGCGGTCCGGCACATGCAGCGAGCCTATGTGATCCCAGCTTGCGGCATTTACGGAGAAATATTCGGCGGCGCGATCCTGCCGCTTGCGCTTGACCGCCGCCAACCGCTCGAGGTCACGCTCGACCTGCGGATCGGCGCCCCGGATACCGGAGACCAGCCTGAGCACGAAGTCCCGCGCCGCATCCGAATCCGACAGCCGGAAGAAGGCCCATGAGCCCTCCTGATAGCGCCCGATCAGCCCCGCCTCCAATAAAAGCTTCAGGTGGCGCGAGACGCGCGGTTGCGACTGGCCGAGGATTTCGGTGAGATCGGAAACGGTGAGGTCGCCGCGCGACAGCAACGCCAGGATGCGCAACCGGCTGGATTCGGCCGCCGCCTTCAATGTATCTACCATGGTGTCGAGCGCGACATGCATGCGAGCATTCTCTTTGAAAAAGATATAAACATATGTTTATGTCGATTTTGATAGGCTTGCAAGCGCTATGTCGCTCCCGGACAAGAAAATGACGCATGCGTGGTGGATCGCGCACAGCCGGAAGCAGGATCGGGGCGAAAACCATGTTCGAAACGCGCAGCGGCGAAAAGCTTCTGGAAACTGATCCCGCCGATATGGCGCCGGACGGCCACGTCGTCTTCATCGGCCGCATCGCCTCGCCCTGGACCACGCGGGAAACTTGCCCCAAGAACATGAAAGCCGCGCGGGAAACGGGCAAGCCGGCAGTTCTCACCATCGACCTGCCCTATCGCGAGGGCCTGCTCGGGCTTGAACGCGCCAGCCACGTCATCATCCTGTCCTGGCTGCACCACGCACCGCGGACCCTGATTGTTCAGAAACCCCGCCATGCGGCTGAACCGAAGGGCGTTTTTTCGCTGCGCTCCCCGGCCCGGCCGAACCCGGTCGGGTTGCATATCGCCAGGCTCGTCGCCCTCGACATCGAAACGGGTCGTATCGATGTCGATGCCATCGACCTGCTCGACGGCACGCCGGTGATCGACATCAAGCCTTATTTCGCTTCGACCGATGCCTTTGCCGACGCGACCATTGCCGGACGGGACGAGCCCGGACAGGTCATACCCGGACAGGTCGGGCGATGAACGCGCCGACCGGTCGCCGCCGCGCCATCGCCAAGGCGCTGACAATGCTTTTGCCGCTGGCGCCCTATGCCGACATGGAGAAGATCCGCGCCGACGCCGGCGCGGTGCATATGAAGAGCTTGCCGCCGAGCATTGCCGTATGGCTGGCGACAATAGCCCATATCCGTCATGTGCACACCGACTACGAGAAACTGCTGGCCGAAGGCTACGATCGCGACTCGGCGCGTTTCTTCGTCATGGAACAGACCAACAGGGTGCTGACCCGTTGGCGCGCCACCCGTCTGCTCCAGGATGAGGACGAGGAATAACCAGATACCCCGATGGCTCATCCGCAACCCCGGCCTGTGTCTTGTGCCAACCGCCGCAGCGCTCTATCGCGTTCGACGAAGACGACCTGACGGAGGACGTGATGAGCAACTTGATCGATCCGCACGCCAAACCACTGCCCTCGCTCTCCGACCGTCACATAGACCCGCACTCCTACCCCGATGGTGTTGCCTTCCTGGACGGGCAGTATCTGCCGATGTCGCAAGCCAAGATCTCGGTGCTGGATTGGAGCTTCCTGCATTCCGACGCCACCTACGACACGGTGCATGTCTGGGACGGTCGTTTCTACCGCCTCGACCTGCATCTCGATCGCTTCTTCGGCGGGCTGGACAAGCTGCGCATGACGATCCCGTTCGACCGCGATGGAGTCGCCGAAATCCTCCACAATTGCGTCGCGCTGTCGGGTCATCGCGGCGCTTATGTCGAGATGCTGTGCACGCGCGGCGCCTCGCCGACCTTCAGCCGCGACCCGCGCGACGCGGTCAACCGCTTTATGGCGTTCGCCGTTGCCTTCGGCTCGATTGCCAATGCCGAGCAATTGCAGCGCGGCCTGCATGTGACGATCAGCGATAAGGTGCGCATCCCACCGGCCTCGATCGACCCGACAATCAAGAACTACCACTGGCTCGACCTGGTGCGAGGCCTCTACGACGCCTATGACCGAGGCGCCGAGACCGCGCTGCTCCTCGATTTCAACGGCAATATCGCGGAAGGTCCCGGCTTCAACGTCTTTTGCGTGGACGACGGCAAACTAGCGACGCCGGCTGTCGGCGTGCTGCCAGGCATCACCCGCCGCACCGTCTTCGATCTCTGCGCGGAGGCAGGGCTTGCCGTTGCCGCGGCCGATGTCAGCGTCGCTGCGCTGCGTCAGTCCGATGAGGTCCTCATCACCTCGACCGCCGGCGGCATCATGCCGGTAACGATGATCGACGGTGTTCCGGTCGCGGACCGCAAGGTCGGTGCGATTACCAGGCGCCTCATGGCGATCTATTGGCAAAAGCACGGAGATCCGGCCTGGTGCAGCCCGGTGCACTATCCCTGACCATCCCTGGGCTCAGGCCCGGTAAATCCACTGCTCGGGCACACGCACCGAAATCTCCTCGCCGGCCGTGATGCGGCCTGGTTTTTCCACCCAGGCGACAAGGCCGCGCAACCGCTTTGCCGCCTTCGGGAACAATAGCGCGCCGGCTTCACGGTCGGCCATTCCGGCATTTTCGGCGACCGATCGCCCGGCGATGCGGCAAGGTCTGTTCTGCGCGTCGACCTTGACGGTGACGCCTCCTTTAAAGAACAGCAGCGTGCCGGACGGCAGCATCGAGAGATGCGGCAGGCCTTCGATCAACAGATTGGCGCCGATCCACTCCGGCTTGATCTCGGCGATGGCCATCCGCCCTGCCACGATCGCCAGCTCGTCCGCGGCCACGATCGACAGCTGCCGCTCGTTGCGCATCTCGGTGCCGCGCGGATACCAGGGCTCGCGCCCGCCGGAGCGCCGCGTGGCGCCGGCGTGGAAATCGCCGTCGATGCCGTCGAAGCCAAGCCGCAATTCATCCACCGCGCGTGTCTCGAAATGATCCGATGGCGCGACGTAAAGCGCGGCCACCCGCGCGACAAGTTTCCGCGCCGGGATGATTTCGACCGGTTTTACCGTCTCGGGGAAGAGGTCCAGCATAGGCTTCGCTCCGTGCGTGATGCCAAGCAATTAGCCGCAGTGAGTTCATCAGGTCCAGCCTAAAGCACTGATGCTCCAGTCAAGCAGGCTGATGCGATTACACCGGCGCCTTCCAATGCCGCTGCCGTTCGCGCCAATCAGAGCATGCGCAACAGCGCCCCGCCGATCGAATAGCCGGCGCCGAAGGCGCAGAGCAGGCCATAGTCGCCGGCGTTCATGTCAGCGTGGTTTTCCGACAAGGCGACGACCGCACCGGCGCCGGCGGTGTTGCCGAGGCGCTCCAGCACCATCGGCGCGCGGTCATGGTCGACCTCGTGGCCGAACGACAGCTTCAGGATCATGGCGTTCATACGTGCATTGGCCTGATGCAGCCAGAAGCGCCGGATCGCTTGCGGCGTCAGCCCATGCTCGGCCAGGAACTCGACGATGAATTTGTGCCCGGCGACGGTGACTTCCTTGAACACCTTGTTGCCGACCTGATTGATCAGGTTGCCTTCCAGGTTGATCATATACGGATCGTCCTGGGCGGTGCGCGTGTAATAGCCGAGATTGGTGCGGATGTTGTTGGACATCTGCGTCCAGGTCCGGGTGTCGAGCACCTCGAAACGTCCCGGCCGCTTGTCGCCCTGGGCAAGCCCCTCGACGACCATCGAGACCGAAGCATCGCCGAAGATGAAATGCGTCTGCCGGTCGCGGAAGTTGAGATGGCCGGTGATGATTTCGGGCGTCGTCACCAGCACGCGCCTGTGTGCGCCCGCCCGCACCAGATTGACCGCGATATGCAACGCCGCCGCCGCCGACGAGCAGCCAAGGCCCATGTCGAAGCCGGCGCCCCTCGTGCCCATCGCCTGCTGCATCTCGATGGCGATTGCCGGATAGGGCCGCTGGTGATGCGAGGCCGAGCAGATCACCAGGTCGATATCAGGTGGCTCCAGGCCGGCATGGTCGAGCGCTTTCCTGGCCGATGCGATGCCGAACTCGGCTTCCAGCGACAGTGCGTCGTCCGGCCGCGCCGGAATGCGCGGCGCCATGCGGGTCGGGTCGAGAATGCCTTCCCGCTCGATCACATGGCGCGTCTGCACGCCCGAAGCATGGACGATGAAGGCGCTGTCCGACTTCTGCAGCAGCGTCTCGCCCGAAGCCTGGCGGCGGACATTCTCCATCTCGACCCAGGCATTGAAGCTGTCGACCAATTCCTCATTGGTGATCGAAGGCTCGGGGATTTCAACGCCGATGCCGCTGATGATGACGCGATGCATTTTCAGTTCGTCCCCATGCGCAGGCGCTACGGCTTGATGTGGGCGCCGCGAGAGTTCGGCGCAACATTATTCGCATCAAGCTAGTTTAAGCCGGCTTAAATCAAGGGCCTGAGGTACAAGACCACAACCTTGCGTGGCTGAAATACGCGTTGTGGCGAATCAAGCGCAGCCAGGCAGTGCGTCTCGGTGTGGCAGCGCGCCGCGCGACGATGAAAAGGCGCGGGAAACGCAGCAGCACCTTGCCGTTCGCCGTCTTCGGATAGGCTCCGGTTATCCCAGCGGTGTAGCGCGTGAGAAAAAACCGTCGCTCGTTCTCGTCGAGCGGATCGAGGAACGGCTTCAGCCCCGTCGACTTCAGCCACTCGACGATTGCCCCGGCATCGGCCAGCGGATGATTGTAGGCGGTGTGCCAGATGTCGAGCCGGTCGGAGAACGGCGACAAAAGATCGTAGTAGAACGACACTGGCGGCAGCGGCCCGCGCGCAGCACCCTCGAGCTTTTCGGCAAACGGCATTTCAGCCGCCGTCTCGCGCATCAGCCGGTGCGAGGGCTCGCCCATATTGTCGGGCATCTGCACGGCAAGCGCGCCGCCGGGCGCCAAAAATCCCATCAGCCGCTGGAAGATC
This sequence comes from Mesorhizobium sp. WSM4820, assembly GCF_055811075.1. Taxonomy (NCBI): domain Bacteria; kingdom Pseudomonadati; phylum Pseudomonadota; class Alphaproteobacteria; order Hyphomicrobiales; family Phyllobacteriaceae; genus Mesorhizobium; species Mesorhizobium sp. WSM4820. The sequence goes on from NZ_JBVVQN010000006.1 coordinate 155,022, forward strand.
GCCGGATGCTCGGGCAGCCACTGGAACACCGCATTGGCGAAGATCACGTCGACCGGCTCTTCGGGCTGCCACGCCGCCGCATCCGCCAGTTCGAAGGCCACATCCGGCAGACGCGCCCTCGCCTTCTCGATCATGTCAGCCGAGGTGTCCAAACCGCTGACCTGCGCGCCCGGCCAGCGCTCAACCAGCAATTCGGTCGAGTTGCCCGGCCCGCAGCCGATATCGACCACCCGGCGTGGCGCCGCCACCGGCACCTGCGCGGCGAGATCGCGCGCCGGCCGCGTGCGCTCGTCCTCGAATTTGAGATATTGGGCGGCGGACCAGTCTGCCATTTCAGCTCCTCAGATCATTTGAGAATTCGCCGCCCTAAAAACCCCTATCGCGTCAGCCGCTTGTACGTCATGCGGTGCGGGTTGACGGCGTCGGGGCCGAGACGGCGGATCTTGTCCTGCTCGTAATCCTCGAAATTGCCCTCGAACCATTCGACATGGCTGTCGCCCTCGAAGGCAAGGATGTGCGTCGCCAGCCGGTCGAGGAACATGCGGTCGTGCGAGATGATGACGGCGCAGCCGGCGAAGTTTTCCAGCGCGTCTTCGAGCGCCGCCAGCGTTTCGGTATCGAGATCATTGGTCGGTTCGTCGAGCAGCAGCACATTGCCGCCGGTCTTCAGCATCTTGGCCAGATGGACACGGTTGCGCTGGCCGCCGGACAGATTGCCGACCTTCTGCTGCTGATCGCCGCCGCGGAAGTTGAACGAGGCGCAATAGGCGCGGGTGTTGGCCTCGAACTTGCCGAGCTTGACCACTTCGGCACCACCCGAGATTTCTTCCCACACGGTCTTGGTCGGGTCGAGCGCATCGCGGCTCTGGTCGACGTAACCGAGCTTGACGGTCTCGCCGACGCGGATCGTGCCGGCATCCGGCTTTTCCTGGCCGGTGATCATGCGGAACAGCGTCGTCTTGCCGGCGCCGTTCGGGCCGATGACGCCGACGATGCCGCCGGGCGGCAACTTGAATTCGAGGTCGTCGATCAGCAGCGTGTCGCCAAAGCCCTTCGACAGGTCCTCGACCTCGATCACCACATTGCCGAGCCGCTCGCCATGCGGAATGACGATCTGGGTGTCGCTCGGACGCCGCTTGTCGGCCGCATCCAGCAGATCCTGGAACGCCTGGATGCGCGCTTTCGACTTGGTCTGCCGTGCCTTCGGGCTGGACTGGATCCACTCGCGCTCGCGGCCGATCGCCCGCTGGCGCGCATCGTCCTCGCGGCCCTCCTGCTTGAGCCGCTTGGCCTTGGCTTCGAGATATTTGGTGTAGTTGCCCTCATAGGGAATGCCGCGGCCGCGGTCGAGCTCGAGGATCCAGCCGGTGACATTGTCGAGGAAGTAGCGATCGTGGGTGATGATCATCACCGCGCCCGGGTAGGCGCGCAGATGCTTTTCCAGCCACGCCGTCGTCTCGGCATCGAGATGGTTGGTCGGCTCGTCGAGCAGCAGAAGGTCGGGCTGACGCAGCAGCAGTTGGCACAGTGCCACGCGGCGGCGCTCGCCGCCCGACAGCTTGGTGACGTCGGCTTCCTTGGGCGGGCAGCCCAGCGCTTCCATCGCCATCTCGACCTGCTGTTCGAGATCCCACAGGTTGAGCCGGTCCATCTCGTCCTGGAGCTTGGCCGACTCGTCGGCCGTCTCGTCGGAATAGTTCATCATCAATTCGTTGTAGCGTTCGATGATCGCGGTCTTGGCGGCGACGCCTTCCATGACGTTCTCGAACACGGTCTTGCTCGCATCGAGCGCCGGCTCCTGCGCCAGGTAACCGACGGTGGCGCCTTCGGCCAGCCACGCCTCGCCGCTCCACTCCTTGTCGATGCCGGCCATGATCTTGAGGATGGTCGACTTGCCGGCGCCGTTCGGCCCGAGGATGCCGATCTTGGCGTCCGGGTAGAAGGAGAGGTGGATATTCTCGAGCACCTTCTTGGTGCCGTAGGCCTTGTTGAGGCCGGCCATGTGATAGATGAACTGGCGTGCCACGCGCGCTTTCCCTGAAAAGTCGACTGGAATGTCGGATTGAATGGAAGTTGCGCGCTATGTAGGCGATGCCGCGCCGAACGGCAAACTGTTTTGGCATTTCGAACCGGCCTTGGGGCTAAGACGGGCTCGGCGTGTCACTGGAACTCGATCGGATCGACGATGCCTTTCGGACAGCCGGCATTGTTCGTCGGCACTGAGGCCAGCAACAGCTCACTGAGCGAAGAGTTCGGACCGATCGGGCCGGTCAGGCCGAGCGTCAGTTCGCCGATCAGCCGCCTGCCGCTCGAAGGATCCTTCACACAGGAGACGCGAACCCGCTCGCCGGCGCCGGGACCAAAGGCAATGTCGAGGGCGGCGCGGATCTGGCCAGAGGTCAGATCCCGGCCAATGTTTTGCGTGAAAAGATCACGCACCGGTGAAGCATTCGCCGCGCGCGTCAAGTTCAGCGCATCGGAAAAATACGCCTGCTGGCTCTTGCCGTAACAGGTGCCATGCTTGATCCATTCATGCCTGTCGAGAGCGGATGCGGTGCCTGGCATCACCCGATCGAGCTCCGACCGCGTGTTCGGCTCAAGCTCGACCGGCGGCAGGTCCTGCCAGCGCGCCGGATTGTCGTTCGCCTTGTCGGCCGCTGCCACCTGGCAATAGAAATTCCCTTTCGGCTGCGGCCACAGCCCATGCAAGGTGAAATGCGTCGCCTCAAAACCGGCCGCGGTCTGCGCCTTGCATTCGGTCTTGCCGGGCCTGGTTTCGCAAAACGCCGGCTGCCAGCTCAGCGCGAGGACATATTCGGGCTTTCGCGAAGCCGGCTCAGCAGGCTTCTCCTGGTCGGCCGGCACAGGTGCTGCCGGTTCCGTGGACGCGCTGCCGCCCGAAACATGGCCGCAATCGACCTTCACCCAGCGGCGCTCCGGATCGGCCCCGGGCACGCGGATCAGATAGTGCGTGGGAGCATCCTTGTTGCCAGCCAGCAGCTCGCAGCTCTGTCCCGCATCGGTCGCGATATTGCCGGGGTTCCTGCCGCTCCTGATGGCCTGGGTGGCTGGACAGGTGGCGTCGGCGACGAAAGAGCCGCTCATCATGACCTCGGCCCGCGCAGCACCCGTCAGCGACGCGGCGGCAAGCGCCGATCCAAAAACAAGACCTGTCAGCGTACGCATGGGTACTCTCCGGTTGAATAATGCTGGGCAACAGACTGCCGCCCTCTCTCGGTAGCAAGTTCTCCATGTCAGAATTGCGATACCCGCGTTGCGACGCAAGAACAGCGCTGCGAAACACCGCCGACGGATTGACGCAAAACCGGCGTCGGCGCACACAAACGTTCGCAGGCGTAAAAGACGCGTTGGAGACGAATCGATAATGTCATTCAGCCAGCAGCGCGTGCTGCAATCGCCGACCGGTGCGGCGCTCAACCTTTACGTGAAACGCGCCGAGGGCCGCCCGCGGGCGGTCGTCCAGATCAATCACGGACTGGCCGAACATGCGGCGCGCTATGTCCGCTTCGCTACCTTTCTCGGCGAGTGCGGCTTCCATGTCTATGCCCATGACCATCGTGGCCATGGCGCAACCAAGGCGCCGGACGCTCCGCTCGGCACATTCGCCAAAGTGGATGGCGGCGCCAAGGTCATCGCCGATGTCGCCGCCGTGCATGACCTGATCGCCGGCGACCATCCCGGCCTGCCGGTCATCATCTTCGGCCATTCCATGGGCGGCCTCGTCGCGCTGAATTTCATGCTTCATCATTCGAACCGGCTGCACGCCGCAGCCATCTGGAACGCCAATTTATCCGCCGGGCTCGCCGGCCGTGCCGCACAAATCATCCTGGCCTGGGAAAAATTCCGGCTCGGCTCCGACATGCCGTCGCGCATGCTGCCGAGACTGACCTTCCAGGCCTGGGGCAAGGCCGTTCCAGATCACCGCACTCCATTCGACTGGCTGTCGCGCGACGCGGCCGAAGTCGACAAATACATCGCCGATCCGCTGTGCGGCTGGGATGCCTCGGTGTCGATGTGGCGTGACCTGTTCGGCTTTGTCTTCGACGGCGCCGACGACACCAAATTTTCCGGCATCCGCAAGACCCTGCCGATCTGCCTGGTCGGCGGCGAAAAGGATCCCGCCACCGGCGGTGGCAAGGCGGTCAGCCATCTCGCTGGGCGCCTGCACAGGATGGGCTTTTCGAATCTCCTTTCAAAGGTTTACGCCGAGACCCGCCACGAAAGCCTGAACGAGGTGAATCGAAATATCATCATGGACGATTTCGCCGCATGGGCCGACAGCGTGCTGAAACAAGCCTGACCGAGATTGGCACGGTCCGATTGGCCCATTGCAAGAACCGTGACTTCGGCACGCGGGATTGATAGTGCATGTTGCCCAAAAGTGCGCAGCGGTTTTGGGATAACGACATGCATAAAAAGAAAACCAGAGCCTGCGCTTTCGATCAATCACGGTGATCCATGACCGAGCCTCCGCTGAAAGGCATCCGCGTAATCGAACTCGCCCGCATCCTGGCCGGGCCGTGGGCGGGGCAATTGCTTGCCGATCTCGGCGCCGACGTGATCAAGGTCGAGAGCCCTGATGGCGGCGACGATACCCGCAAATGGGGTCCGCCCTTCGTCATGAGCCATGACGGCGAAAACCTCTCGGCCGCCTACTACCATTCCTGCAATCGCGGCAAGCGCTCCATCGCCGTCGATTTCTCGACGCCCGAAGGCGCCGAGACAGTGCGCCGGCTGGCTGCGACATCGGACGTGCTGATCGAAAACTTCAAGCTCGGCGGGCTGAAGAAATACGGCCTCGACCATGACAGCTTGCGCAAAATCAACCCGCGGTTGATCTATTGCTCGATCACCGGCTTCGGCCAGGACGGGCCGTATGCGCCACGCGCCGGCTATGACTTCATCATCCAGGGCATGGCCGGCATGATGTCGATCACCGGCGAGGCCGGCCGCGAGCCGCAAAAGGCCGGTGTCGCCATTTCAGACATTTTCACCGGCCTCTATTCGGTGATCGCCATCCAGGCCGCACTTCGCCATGCCGAGAAGACCGGCGAAGGCCAGCATATCGACATGGCGCTCTACGACAGCCAGATCTCGGCGCTCGGCAACCAGAACCTCAACTATCTGGTCTCGGGAAAATCGCCGGTGCAGATGGGCAATGCGCATATGAACATCGCGCCCTACGAGGTGGTGCCGGTCAAGGACGGCCACATCATCCTGGCCATCGGCAATGACGGCCAGTTCGCCAAATTCTGCGCGGCTGTCGGGTTGGACAAGCTGCCATCCGACCCCGATTTCGCCACCAATCCCGCCCGGGTCGCCAACCGGGCGACGCTGCGCGAGCATATAATCGAGGCGCTGAAAACCGTCGATCGCGATCCGCTGCTGGCCAGGCTGGAGGCGGCAGGCGTGCCTGCCAGCCCAATCAACACGATCGGCGAGATGTTCGCCGATCCGCAGACCATCGCGCGCGGCATGCGGCTCGACCTCGACGACGGCCATGGCAATCTGTTGCCCTCGGTGCGCGCGCCGATGGTCATGTCGGGCACGCCGCTGGTCTATGAGCGGCCCTCACCGCGTCTCGGCGAACACACCGAAGAAATCCTTGCCGAACTGGAGAGGTCAGGAAAATGAAGACCGGCGGACAACTGATTGTCGATGCGCTCGAAGCCAACGGAACGGACCGTATCTATTGCGTGCCCGGCGAATCCTACCTTGCGGTGCTCGACGCGCTGCACGACTCGCCGATCCGCACCATCGTCTGCCGCCAGGAAGGCGGCGCCGCGATGATGGCCGACTGCCATGGCCGCCTGACCGGCAAGCCAGGCATCTGCTTCGTCACCCGCGGCCCCGGCGCCACCAACGCCTCGGCCGGCATCCACATCGCCATGCAGGATTCGGTGCCCGTCATCCTGTTCATCGGCCAGGTCGCCAGCCACGCCAAGCAGCGCGAGGCTTTTCAAGAGGTCGACTACGTCAGGTTCTTCGGCGACATCGCCAAATGGGTGGTCGAGATCGACGACGCCGCGCGCATTCCCGAATTCGTCACCCGCGCCTTCGCGGTGGCGACATCCGGCCGTCCCGGCCCGGTCGTCATCTCGCTGCCGGAAGACATGCTGACCAGCCTTGCCGAGGCGCCGGCAGCCCTGCCCTACACGCCGGTCGAAACGCGGCCGGGCGAGGCCGAGCTCGATGCTCTGAAAAAGCTTCTCAACAACGCAAAGCGCCCCTTCGTCATCCTCGGCGGCACGCGCTGGGATGCGGAGGCCGTCGCGCGGATGCGGACGATCGCCGAAGCCTGGTCGCTGCCGGTCGGCTGTTCCTTCCGCCGCCAGATGCTGTTCGATCATCTCCACCCCAACTATGCCGGCGATGTCGGCATCGGCATCAACCCGAAGCTGGCGACCGCCATCAAGCAGGCCGACCTCGTGCTGCTGATCGGCGGCCGCATGGGCGAGATGCCGTCCTCCGACTACACGCTGCTCAAGAGCCCCTACCCCGACCAGTCGCTGGTCCATGTCCATGCCGACGCCAGCGAGCTCGGCCGCGTCTACCGGCCGACGCTGGCGATCAACGCCTCGCCGTCCGCCTTCGTCGAAGCCTTTGCCGGGCGCAAGCCGGCCGCCTCGCCGGTCTGGGCGGATGAAACACCGAAGCTGCACGCCGCCTATCTCGACTGGTCGACACCGCCCGAAAGCGGCCCCGGCGCCGTCCAGATGGGGCCGATCATGAACTATCTCGAAAAAATGCTGCCCGACGACGCCATCCTCACCAACGGTGCCGGCAACTACGCCACCTGGGTGCACCGTTTCCACCGTTCCCGGCGCTTTGCCACGCAGGCGGCACCCACCTCCGGCTCGATGGGCTACGGCACGCCGGCAGCCGTCGCTGCCAAGGGACTGTTTCCCGAGCGCGACGTGATCGCCTTTGCCGGCGACGGCTGCTTCCTGATGAACGGCCAGGAATTCGCCACCGCCGTGCAGTACGATCTGCCGATCATCGTCGTCGTCGTCAACAATGGCATCTACGGCACCATCCGCATGCATCAGGAACGCGAATATCCGGGCCGCGTCGTCGCCACCGACCTGAAGAATCCCGACTTTGCCGCTTTAGCCCGCGCCTATGGCGGCCATGGCGAAACCGTCGACAAGACGGCCGATTTCGCGCCGGCCTTCGAACGCGCCCGTGCCAGCGGCAAGCCGTCGATCGTCGAGATCAGGCTCGACCCCGAGGCGATCACGCCGACCCGGACGATGAGCCAGATACGGGACAGGTCGTGAGCGCCAGAGGCATAGCTAGTCAGGCCGAGTTCCCTCCCACCCCCCTCTGCCCTGCCGGGCATCTCCCCCTCGAGGGGGAGATCGGATGTCACAACTGCTTTCGCCAATTTTCGAAGTTGAACAACAGGCGCGCCAAAGCCAAAGCTGCCGATCCCCCTTGAGGGGGAGATGCCAAGTTTTTGCCAAAGAGGGCAGGACAGAGGGGGCGCTTTCCCGCAAACTTCGACAGGCTAATGCAGCGCTTCGCCGGGCCGACGTTGCGCTACATCGTCGCCGCCTTCTCGATCTGCCCGCGGATCTCGCCGTCCTTGTGGGCCTCCGTATGAAGGTTGATATAATATTTGCCGGCCATCAGGTCGGCAGCCTGCGCGTCGGTCAGGATCGCCACCCCCTTGAACGGGCTTTTCGGAGCGCCCTTGAACGGGACGACGACGTCGGCATTTTCACCCTTTGCTGCCGGACCGTGAATATGTCCGGCCGTCGCCGGTCCACTGAGACCTGAAAACATCACATTCCAGGTGAGCTGTTTCGTGTCGGTGTTGAAGCCGAGAGTGGCCTCGCCTTTGCCCTCCGTGGTGACGGCTGGATTCTGCTGAGCGCCATCGAGCGTCGCCTTCATCTTCATCATGTCGGCCAAGGCCGGTGAACCGCACAGGAAGGGAGCCGAAACGGCGAGCGCCGAAAGCATCGGCGAGAAGGATTGCATGCGCATGGAATTCTCCGTTGTGGCGATGACATCCGCTGAAGCAGGATGCACTGGAACAACGGTTGTGGCGAGCGGATATTTCCACCGGTAACGGCTATTTTACATGCCAAAAAAGGGGGCGGTCGCCCGTCCCCTTTTTTTCGAATTGCGGGCCCCAGAGGCCCCGGTTGATGGCCCTTTACTTGATGGCCTTGTCGGTGATGGCGGTCGTGTAGGCGCCGGTCGGCTCCTTGGTGATGATCTTCTGGTCGAGCAGCGCCTTGGCGGTGCGCGCGTAGGTCGCCGGGTCGAGCTTGCCGTCGGCATTGTCGATCAGCTTGGCGACTTCGCCCATCATGCGCTTCTGGTGGTTCTCGTCCTGGCCGCCATTGTCCATGACGATGCCGGCCGCCTCGTCGGAATTGTCGACGGCGTATTTCCAGCCCTTCATCGAGGCGCGCACGAAACGCACCATCTTGTCCTCGAAGGCCGGATCCTTGAGCTTGTCCTCCAAGGCGTAGAGACCGTCCTCAAGCAGGTCGTTGCCCATGGCCGAGTAGTTGAACACGATCAACTCTTCCGGCTTGTAGCCGGCATCGATGAGCTGCCAGTATTCGTTGTAGGTCATGACCGAAATACAATCCGCCTGCTTCTGTATCAGCGGCTGCACGTCGAAACTCTGCTTCAGCACGGTGACGCCATCCGGGCCGCCGTCGGTCTTCAAGCCGAGCTTGTTCATCCAGGCGTAGAACGGATACTCGTTGCCGAAGAACCAGACGCCGAGCGTATGGCCCTTGAAGTCGGCTTCGGTCTTGACCGGGCCGTCCTTCGGGCAGACCAGCTGCATGCCGGCCTTCTTGAACGGCTGGGCGATATTGACCAGCGGCACGCCCTTTTCGCGTGCTGCCAGCGCGCCGCCCATCCAGTCGACGATGACGTCGGCGCCGCCGCCGGCGATCACCTGCTCGGGCGCGATATCGGGGCCGCCCGGCTTGATCTCGACGTCGAGGCCCTCGGCCTCATAAAAACCCTTGTCCTTGGCGACGTAGTAGCCGGCGAACTGGGCCTGCGTGACCCATTTCAGCTGCAGCGTCACCTTGTCTGCGGCCATCGCCTGGAACGCGGCAAGCGACATCGCGCCGGCCAGCATCGAAACAACAAGTCTTTTCATGCTTTTACCCTCTGGAGTTAAGTGTTCACCCTTTTAGGACCAGGACCTTCAATCCAACCCCTGATTCCAAACCCGCCACCGCCCTATCCACCACGGACGGAGGGATGCCAAAACGTGACTGCTCTCTCGAAAAGAGCGACCACGCCATAAAAGACCGAACCAGCAAGTGCTGCAACTGCGATTTCGGCCCAGACCATGTCGATATTCATCCGCCCGACTTCGGTCGAAATCCGGAATCCCATGCCGACCACCGGCGTGCCGAAGAACTCCGCGACGATGGCGCCGATCAGTGCCAGCGTCGAATTGATCTTCAGCGCGTTGAAGATGAAGGGGGCTGCCGCCGGCAGCCGCAGCTTGAACAGCGTCTGCCAGTAGCTCGACGCATAGGTGCGCATCAGGTCGCGTTCCATATGGCCGGAGGCGGCAAGCCCGGCGACCGTGTTCACCAGCATCGGGAAGAAGGTCATGATGATGACGACGGCGGCCTTCGACTGCCAATCGAAGCCGAACCACATGACCATGATCGGCGCCACGCCGATGATCGGCAGCGCCGAGACCATATTGCCGATCGGCAAAAGCCCGCGGCGCAGGAACGGCACGCGGTCGGCCGCGATGGCGGCAAGGAAGCCGGCGCCGCTGCCAACGACGTAGCCGAAGATCACCGCCTTGAAGATGGTCTGCCGCACGTCTGCGGCCAGCACCGGCAGCGAATTGGCGATGCGCACGCCGATCGCGCTTGGCGGCGGCAGCAGGATGAAAGGAATGCCGGCGCCGCGCGTCACCGCCTCCCAGATGATCAGGATCCAGGCGCCGAAGATCGCCGGAATGATCAGCCTCAAAGCGGTCGCCGCCCAGCGCGAGGCCGGGCGAAGCGCGGACAGCACCGTCACGCAGCGCCAGGCCAGAAGCCATGCCGCGGCAAGCAGCAGATAAAACGACGCGCGGGCGGTGCCCTCATTGCCGGTTATGCCGGCGAGCAGCAGCCACGCTGCGCCATGCGCGCCAAGGAAGAGCAACACCACCCCAATTGCCGGCGGGAAATTATCGACCCCAATTGCCAGGAGCAGCAACAAGAAAATCAAAGCCGCGGTACCGACACCGTAGCCGGGCGCCGCATCGACAAGCGGCCAAAGAAGCAGCGCGCCGGCAAGAAGGACAAGCGAGGCATACCCTTGCCACGCGCGGGGGTTGATCGACGAAAGGCTCAGGAGGGAACTCATGCCGGCCTCCCGCCCATGGCGCGGTCGACGAGTCGCCCGGCTATGCCGACCACCATCACCAAAAGGGCCGCCACCACCGAGCCCGCCACCAGCGCCGACCAGATATCGATTGTCTGGCTGTAATAGGCGCCGGCAAGCAGCTTGGCGCCGATCCCGGCGACGGCACCGGTCGGCAGTTCACCGACGATGGCGCCGACCAGGCTGGCGGCCACCGCCACCTTCATCGAGGTGAACAGGAACGGCACCGATGCCGGCACCCGCAGTTTCCAGAAGGTCTGCGAGGGGCTGGCATTGTAGGTGTGCATCAGGTCGAGATGGGTGAGTTCGGGCGAGCGCAGCCCCTTGACCATGCCGACCGCCACCGGGAAGAACGACAGATAGGTCGAGATCAGCGCCTTCGGGATCAGGCCGGTAACGCCGATCGCCGCCAGCACGACGATGATCATCGGCGCCACCGCCAGGATCGGAATGGTCTGCGAGGCGATGATCCACGGCATCAGGCTGCGGTCGAGCGTCGCCACATGGACGATGCCGACGGCAATCAGGATGCCGAGCGCCGTGCCGAAAGCGAAGCCGAGCAGCGTCGAGGACAGCGTCACCCAGGCATTGTAGACAAGGCTGCGATTGCTGGTGACCTTGCGCAGAAACGTGTTCTCGAAGAAATTCACCGCCACCTGATGCGGCGCCGGCAGCGTCGGCTTGGGCTGCGACATCGTCTTGCCGATGAATTCCACGATCCCCGGCGTCTCGCCGGCACGGCGGTCGAGATCGCGCTGGAACGGCGCGTTGAGGATGACGGCGAAAACATACCAGACGACCACCACGCCTGCGAGGATCGAGGTCACCGGAACGATCTTGTCGCGAAAGGAGTCCATCAGCGAAGCTCCCCTCCTCTCCCCAACGGGGAGAGGGTGGCCGGAGCGAAGCCGAGGCCGGGTGAGGGGGTAGAAATCTTTCCGTCGAGGCAAGCCAAGATCGTATCAAGGACCGCTCGACGTTCGGCCAGAACTTCATGGTTCCAGAACCGAAGAACGGAATAACCATGGCCATTCAACCAGGCCGTCCTGGCGGGGTCGGTTGGTGAATCCGCATGCTGGCTACCATCGAGTTCGACAATCAGACCCTTCTCGCGACAAACGAAATCCGCGATGAAAGGTCCAAGCGGCACTTGCCTCACAAATTTGTAGCCGTTGAGATGACGTCCTCTCAGTTCCCCCCAAAGTCGGTACTCAGCCTCGGTTTCGTCGACCCGCAGCTTTCGAGCGCGAGCGGTTGCCCCGGCATTTCTTTTCGTCGGATCTGTCGGCGCCGCCCCCTCACCCGACCTCCGCTTCGCTCCGGCCACCCTCTCCCCGTCGGGGAGAGGAGGGAGCTCATCCCGCTCAATCCTCATAGCTGTGCCCTGCCCTGCGCCGCGTCGCTTCGCTCCTTGCTTCGCCCTAGGATGACGAAGGCGTGGTTGGCCGCGCTCTCGATGAACGCCGCTTCGCGGCGGCTCCGCCCTAGGATGACGAAGGCATGGGTGGGCCCGCTGGCCCCGTCGGGGAGAGGAGGGAGCCCATCCCGCTCAATCCTCATAGCTGTGCCCTGCCCTGAGCCCGTCGCGCACCCGCGCGGCGATCGCCAAAAACTCCGGCGTCTCGCGAATGTCGAGCGGCCGCTTTTTCGGCAGCGTCGATTCGATGACGTCGCTGACGCGGCCTGGGCGCGGCGACATGACGATGATCCGCGTCGACAGGTAGACCGCCTCGGGAATGGAATGGGTGACGAAGCAGATCGTCTTGTTGGTCCGATCCCAAAGCTCCAGCAGCTGTTCGTTGAGGTGGTCGCGCACGATCTCGTCCAGCGCGCCGAACGGCTCGTCCATCAACAGAAGATCGGCATCGAAGGCCAACGCCCGCGCGATCGAGGCACGCTGCTGCATGCCGCCGGAAAGCTGCCACGGGTACTTCTGCTCGAAGCCGGACAGGTTGACGAGGTCGAGCGTGCGCTTGATGCGCGCCGCCTGCTCTGCCTTCGACAGGCCCATGATCTCCAGCGGCAGCGCCACATTGCGCTCGATCGTGCGCCACGGATAAAGTGCGGCCGCCTGGAAGACATAGCCATAGGCGCGGTTTTCGCGCGCCTGCTCCGGCGTCACGCCATTGACGGAGATGCTTCCTGATGTCGGTTTCTCGAGATCGGCGATGACCCGCAGCAAGGTCGTCTTGCCGCAGCCGGACGGCCCGATGAAGGAGACGAATTCGCCCTTGCCGATGGTCAGGTCGACATTCGACAGCGCCTGCACCGGACCGTCGCTGGTCTGGAAGGTCAGGCCGAGCTTGCTTGCCGAAACGACGGCTGGCGACTGTCCGGTCATAGGCCGCAGCCTGGCTTTTCGCGTCGCCGCCGCGGCGGCCGGTTACCCGTTGCTTTTGCCAAAATGCTGCTTTCCACTTATCTTGTCCCACTCGATCGAGAGTTTGCCCGATGTCGTCCAAACCCACCTGCCATCTTATCCGCCCCGAAAGCTCTTATGAAGGCAAGCAGGGACTGAGTTATTTCGCCGGCATCGCCGCCGAAACGGTCGGCTCTACCGGCATCTGCATGCACCTGCTCACCATGCCGCCCGGTGCCCGCGCCAAGGCGCATATGCACGAAAGCCATGAAACGGCGATCTATGTGCTCTCCGGCGAGGTCCATACCTGGTATGGCGACCGGCTCGAGCAGCAGACCGTGGCCAAGGCCGGCGACCTCTTCTACATTCCCGCCGGCGTGCCGCATCTGCCGGCCAATCTGAGCGACAGCCCGGCCTCGGCGGTCATCGCCCGCACCGATCCCAACGAACAGGAAAGCGTCGTGCTGCTGCCGCAACTGGATGGGCTGGTCGCCTGAGGCCGGCTTCAGTGCAATCGCTTCAGGTTTGCGCTGCCCCTGAGGGGCGGCGCCGACTTCGACAAACCCGCGCAAGCTCACACCCCGGTCGCCGGAATGCCTGATCGTTCCACCTTGCGCGGCGCGGAAATTTCCTTCCAGGTCGACAGCGCCCGATTGACCGCGGCATTCGGCTCGCGGCCGACGAATTCGCCATGGCCGGGCTTCGCCTTGACCTCGTTCCCCTGGATCGACAATTCGCCGCGCGAAAAGACGAAGCGCGGCAGGCCGGTCACCTCGAAACCTTCGAAGACGTTGTAGTCGATCACCGACTGCTGCTTCTTGGAAGTGATCGTCTTCTTGCGCTTCGGGTCCCAGACGACGATGTCGGCGTCGGCGCCTTCGACGATGGCGCCCTTCCTCGGATACATGTTGAGGATTTTGGCGATGTTGGTCGAGGTCACCGCGACGAATTCGTTCATCGTCAGCCGGCCGGTGTTGACGCCCGTCGTCCACAGCACCGGCAAGCGGTCCTCGAGCCCGCCGGTGCCGTTCGGGATCTTGGTGAAATCGCCGACACCGTTGCGCTTCTGGCTGGTGGTGAAGGCGCAATGGTCGGTTGCCACCACTTGCAGCGATCCGGCCTGCAGGCCGGCCCACAGCGAATCCTGGTGCAGTTTGTTGCGGAACGGCGGGCTCATGACGCGGCGCGCCGCATGGTCCCAGTCCTTGTTGAAATATTCGCTCTCGTCGAGCGTCAGATGCTGGATCAGCGGCTCGCCGAACACCCGCATGCCCTTCTGCCGCGCCCGGCGAATGGCTTCGTGCGCCTGCTCGCAGGAGACATGCACGACATAGAGCGGCACGCCGGCCATGTCGGCGATCATGATGGCGCGGTTGGTCGCCTCGCCTTCCACTTCCGGCGGCCGCGAATAAGCGTGCCCTTCGGGGCCGTTATTGCCGGCGGCCAGCAGCTTCTGCGACAGGGCGGCAACCACGTCGCCATTCTCGGCATGGACCAGCGGCAGCGCGCCAAGGTCGGCGCAGCGCTGGAACGACGAATACATCTCGTCGTCGTCGACCATCAGCGCGCCCTTGTAGGCCATGAAGTGCTTGAACGAGGTGATGCCCTTGTCGACGACGGTGGCCATCTCGTCGAACACCTGCTTGCCCCACCAGGTGATCGCCATGTGGAAGGAATAGTCGCAGGAGGCTTTCGAGGTCTTGTTGTCCCACATCTGCAGGGCCTCGAGCAACGACTGCTGCGGCGCCGGCAGACAGAAATCGACAACCATCGTGGTGCCGCCGGCAAGCGCGGCGCGGGTGCCGCTCTCGAAATCGTCGGCCGAATAGGTGCCCATGAACGGCATTTCGAGATGGGTGTGCGGATCGATGCCGCCCGGCATCACATAGCAGCCGCTAGCGTCGAACTCGTGATCGCCATGCAGGTCCGGCCCGATGGCGATGATCTTGCCGTGCTTGAACAGCACGTCGGCCTTCCAGCTTCGATCGGCGGTGACGATGGTGCCGTTCTTGATGACTTTGGACATTTTTTTGTTCCCTTGTTCTCTTCGCGCTTCTTGGTGAGCGACGTTCGGAATCCTGGTTTCTAGCTCACCCCACGATGACAGCTGTCTCCACTACCGCGTGGAACAGCACATCGGCGCCGGCCGCCGCCCATTCCTTGGTGATTTCCTCGGCCTCGTTGTGGCTGAGCCCGTCGACGCAGGGGCACATCACCATTGCCGTCGGCGCGACGCGGTTGATCCAGCAGGCGTCGTGGCCGGCGCCGGAGACGATGTTGCGATGCGTATAACCCAGGCGCTCGGCCGCATCCCGCACAGCCTTGACGCAGCCCGGATCGAAAGTCACCGGATCGAAATGGCCGACCTGGTCGATTTGATATTTGATGTCGAGCGCTTCGCAGATCTTGTCTATGCCTTCGCGGATGCGCCCGTCCATGGCGTCGAGCACCTCCTTTTCCGGCGAGCGGATGTCGATGGTGAACATGGTGCGGCCGGCGATGATGTTGCGCGAGTTCGGATAGACCTCCATGTGGCCGACCGCGCCGACGGCGTCGGGCTGGTAGTCCATGGCGATCTCGTGCACCAGTTCGATTACCCGCGCCATGCCGAGCCCGGCATTGCGGCGCTTCGGCATCGGCGTCGAGCCGGTATGCGCCTCCTTGCCGGTGAGCGTCATCTGCAGCCATTTCAGCCCCTGGCCATGGGTGACGACGCCGATGTCGATGCCCTCGTCCTCGAGGATCGGGCCCTGCTCGATATGCAGCTCGAAGAAGGCGTGGATCTTGCGCTCACCGACTTTCTCGCTGCCTTTCCAGCCGATGCGTTCGAGCTCCTCGCCGAACTTCTTGCCGTCCTTGTCGACATGTTCGTAGACGTCGGCCTGGTCGAGGACGCCGGCGAACACGCCGGATGCCATCATCGCCGGCGCAAAGCGCGCGCCTTCCTCGTTGGTCCAGTTGGTGACGACGATCGGATGTTTTGTCTTGATGCCGAGCTCGTTGAGCGAGCGTACGATCTCAAGGCCGCCAAGAACGCCGAGCACGCCGTCATACTTGCCGCCGGTCGGCTGGGTGTCGAGATGGCTGCCGACATAGACCGGTGGCAGATCGGGGTCGGTGCCCTCGCGGCGGGCAAACATCGTGCCCATCTCGTCGAGGCCCATTTCAAGTCCAGCCGCCTCGCACCAGCGCTTGAACAGCTGCCGCCCCTCGCCGTCCGCGTCGGTCAACGTCTGGCGATTGTTGCCGCCGGCAACGCCGGGGCCGTTCTTCGCCATCTCCATTATCGAATCCCACAAACGGTCTGAATTGATTCGCAGATTCTCGCCCGGAGCGGCCATTTTCTAAAACCTCATCGATTGTGGCGAAGCGCGCCGGCGTTCCCCTCCCCCTTGAGGGGAGGGTGGCCGCGAAGCGGTCGGGTGGGGTCGCCGAACATGCGCGCGACCTTCTCCTTCACCACCTGCGCAACATGCCATGCACTGTTTATGACATCAGGCTCATCAACGCGAAAGACATCGAACCCGAGCGATCGCAAATAGGCATCACGGACAGCATCGTGCCGCTTGCCTCGTTCCTGCTCGTGCAGATCGCCATCGACTTCCACGACCAGCTTTACCGCGAGGCAAGCGAAGTCGACGATGTAAGGCCCGATTGGGCACTGACGGCGGAACTTGATGCCGGCCGATTTCAGCTCGCGCAGTTCATACCAAAGCAAACATTCGCCCTTGGTTGCATGAACTCGAAGCGCCCGCGCCTTTTGACGCATTTCGAAGCTCACGCGGGCACGGGGCATCAGAAGCGTCCTCGCAGCAAGAGATCAGGTTGGCGCGCGTCGCCACCGACCCCACCCGACCGCTTCGCGGCCACCCTCCCCTCAAGGGGGAGGGAAAGTCGCGTTGCGTTTCTCAATCCACCCCCCTCAGCACTTCTCGCACATGGTCGATCAATTCGTTGATCTGGCCCTTGGTGATGATCAGCGGCGGCGACAGCGCGATGATGTCGCCGGTGGTGCGGATCAGCGCGCCGCGCTCGAACGCTTTCACAAAAGCCGAGAAGGCACGCTTGGTCGGACTGCCGGGGATGGGCGCCAGCTCGATCGCGCCGATCAGGCCGATGTTCCTGATGTCGATGACGTTCGGCTCGCCCTTCAGCGAATGCAGCGCGTCTTCCCAATACGGCGCCAGTTCCTGGCCGCGGGTCAGCAGGCCCTCTTCCTTATAGGTATCGAGCGTGCCGAGCGCCGCCGCACAAGCGATCGGATTGCCCGAATAGGTGTAGCCGTGGAAGAACTCGATCATATGCTCGGGGCCGGTCATGAAGGCGTCGTGGATTTCCTTCTTGACGAACACCGCGCCCATCGGGATGACGCCGTTGGAGACGCCCTTGGCGGTGGTCATGATGTCGGGCGTGACGCCGAAATAGTCGGCGGCAAACGGCGTGCCGAGACGGCCGAAGCCGGTGATGACCTCGTCGAAGATCAAAAGGATGCCGTGCTTGGTGCAAATCTCGCGCAGCCTCTCGAGATAGCCCTTCGGCGGCAGGATGACGCCGGTGGAACCCGCCACCGGCTCGACGATGACGGCAGCGATGGTCGAGGCGTCGTGCAGCGCGACGATGCGCTCCAACTCGTTGGCCAGTTCCGCGCCATGCTCGGGCACGCCCTTGGTGAACGAATTCTTCTCGGGCAGGTGGGTGTGCGGCATGTGGTCGACGCCGCCGAGCAGCGTGCCGAACATCTTGCGGTTGGTGACGATGCCGCCGACCGAGATGCCGCCGAAATTGACGCCGTGATAGCCGCGCTCGCGGCCGATCAGGCGGGTGCGCGAGCCCTCGCCTCTGGCGCGGTGATAGGCGATCGCCATCTTCAGCGCGGTCTCGACCGATTCCGATCCGGAATTGGTGAAGAACACGTGGTCCATGCCCTGCGGCGCCAAGTCGACCAAACGGTTCGCCAATTCGAAGACGATCGGGTGACCCATCTGGAACGCCGGCGCATAGTCGAGCTCGGCGGCCTGGCTCTGGATCGCCTCGGTGATCTTCGGCCGGCAGTGGCCGGCATTGACGCACCACAGGCCAGCAGTGCCGTCTAAAACCGTGCGACCGTCGCTCGTCGTGTAATGCATGTCCTTGGCGGACACCATCATGCGCGGCGCCTGCTTGAACTGCCGGTTTGCCGTGAACGGCATCCAGAATGCGCTGAGATCGTTCGGCGTGACTTTCAGCCGGTTGGACATGACCAAGACTTCCCCTTGTAACCTGTTTCGGTGCGGCTAACGCTTGGTCTTCCCGACACTTGGTCTCTGCTGCGTTTTCGTGCTACGCAAATTTTGACCGATTGGACAAACGTTAGCACCGCCCTGTCGGCGGTCAAGGGATTACTAGCGGAAATGCGGCAGCTGAGGCGCGCTCCACAGGCCGGAGAAAAACTGGTCCAGAAAATTGGTCCAGATGGCTCTCCAAGCCATGGTATGCCGCGGTGACGGCCGACATGGAAATTCCGGCCCCTCGCCGCACCCGCATCCAGCAGGAAAAGCGCGAGCTGATCCTGGAGGCGGCGCTCGAGGTGTTCTCGACCAGCGGCTTTCGCGGTTCGACCATCGACCAGATCGCCGAAGCCGCCGGCATGTCGAAGCCGAACCTGCTCTACTATTTCCGCCGCAAGGAGGATATCCACGAGACGCTGATGCAGCGGCTTCTCGACACCTGGCTGGCGCCGCTGCGCGAACTCGACGACATCGGCGATCCCTTGACCGAATTGCGCAGCTATATCAGGCGCAAGCTCGAAATGGCGCGCGATTTCCCCAGGGAAAGCCGCCTGTTCGCCAACGAGATCCTGCAGGGCGCGCCGCGCATCATGCCGATGCTGGAAGGCGAGCTGAAGACGCTGGTCGACGAGAAGGCCGCCGTCATCAAGGGCTGGATGCGCGCCGGCAAGATCGCGCCCACCGACCCCTGGCACCTGATCTTCTCGATCTGGGCGACGACGCAGCACTATGCCGATTTCGACGTTCAGGTCCGCGCCGTGCTCGGTCCCGACCGCGGCGGCGACGGCCGCTTCGAGGACGCTGCAAGGTTTTTAGAGCAATTGTTCATCGACGGGCTGAAGCCGAAGGGCTGACGCTTCAGCAATATAGTTTGACGGGTTGAGACCGTTTGCCAGAGGCTGCGGCGGCTGCCTCCGCGAGGCGGCCACCGAACCGTCAAAGCGGCTGCGCCGCCAGCGCCAGGAAACCTCCAGTCAGCGCCACGTTGCCGACAAAGCCGTTGATGCGCGACGCGCGCTCGGGCCCCTGATGATCCCAGAAATTGTGGAACATCGGCGTGGCCACCATCAGGAACAGCACCAGGCACAGAGCCGCGGCAGCGGTCCAGATACCTGATATCACCAGCGCTCCGGATACGATTTGCAGGACGATCCCCAACCACAGCATCAGCCGCGCCTGCGGCACGCCTCGCGTCGTCATCACCTGGGTCAGGAAGCCTGCATTCTGGATGTTGCGCAGGCCGGCAAAGACAAAGGCGCCGCCAAGCAGCAGGCGTGCGGCAAACAGAATCTCATTCTCAAAATTCAACAACATGGTCTTGATCCCAAAGCAAAAAGAGACGCACGGCGTTAAGGCCGCGCATTCCAGTTTCGCCCCCTCAGGCGGCCTTGGCTGCCGCTGCCGGATGAATGGCGTGGAAGGGAACGCAGAGCCGGTTCCAGGTGTTGATCATGCCGATCGCGACGGACAGCTTGACCAGTTCCTCTTCCGAGAAGTGTTCGAGCGTGCGAGCGTAGAGATCATCCGGCACGCCGCTGTCGGCGATCTTCGTCACCATTTCGGTCCAGGCGAAGGCGGCGCGTTCGCGCTCGGAAAACAGCGGCGATTCCTTCCAGGCGGAGACGAGATAGAGCCGCTGTTCGGTCTCGCCGTCGTGACGCGCCTCGCGGCTATGCATCTCGACGCAATAGGAACAGCCATTGATCTGCGACGCCCGCAGCTTGATCAGATGCAGCAGGCTTGCCTCGAGCCCGCACTCGTCGACCGCCTTGCTGAGCGCCGATACCGCTTTCATGATTTCCGGCGCCGCGCCGAAGAATTGCAGCCTCTGCTTCATTCTCTTTCCCTTCACGCTTGCTTGGTTGAACTGGATTTCTGCGGTCGTTGATTACGCTCGACAAAGGCGCAGTTGGCGGCGACTGAACGGGGATCGGCATCGCTCACGTATTCCGCAACGATGTCGGACAGCCGGGCCTCGGCAAGAGCGGCGCGATAGGCGCGCTCGGCCTTCAGCATCGCGACGCTGATGCCGCAAGGTTTGACATAGGCCGAAGCATCGAGCCTGGCCGGCCCGCGCTGACGGATTTCGCCGCAGCGGAAGGCCGGTTCGCGTCCTTCGACGGCGAGCACGATGTCGAGCAGCGTTATGCGCTCCGCCGGCCGCGCCAGCCGGTAACCGCCCGATGGCCCGGGCACCGATTCCAGGATGCCCGACGCCGTCAGCGCGTTGAGATGCTTGAGCAGATAGCTTTGCGACAGGCCGAACGCTTCCGCCATGGCAGCACCCGGCATGGTCGCGGCGCCTTCCACTCCGGCAAGCATGGCGGCGCAGTGGATGGCCGCTTCGACGCCCTCGCCCAGCTTCATTTTTTTGAGTCCAAATTCATGGATGTATCTTATCGTGGATAATTTTTATCCGCAATAGGAAATTAAGAGTCTCCACTCTGGATGGCTGCGCTGCCGGCGATTTTATACGATCGATGGCGCCGCCCCTCATTGCCCTGCCGGGCATTTCTCCCCGTATAGTGACGGGGAGAAAGACGCTATCACCGATGATTTTCGCCAATTATCGGCGGTGCAAAAAGGGCGGCGAGGTTGCGGCAATCCCCCTTCTCCCCGTCACTACACGGGGAGAAGGGGGACGCAGGTGGATGAGGGGCAGCGCCAACCTCGACAATTCAACCGGACGAAACCGATCTGGCGCTTCGACCAAACTTACTCCGCCGCCACCTTGGCCATCGGGTTGTTTGGATGCGTCGTCCAGTTGGCGTAGACCGGCGATACCGGTCTGCCGGTGCGCTGGTCGATGACGCCGGCCGCCAGCGGTTCCATGGTGATACAGTTCTCGACCGGACAGACATTGACGCACAGGTTGCAGCCGACGCATTCGGCCTCGATCACCTCGAAATGCCGCTTGCCGTCCACCATGCTGGTGATCGCCTGGTGCGAGGTGTCCTCGCAGGCGATGTGGCAGCGGCCGCATTTGATGCAGGCCTCCTGGTCGATATGCGCCTTGGCGACGTAATTGAGGTTGAGATATTGCCAGTCGGTGACGTTGGGCGTGGCGCGGCCGACGATATCGTCGAGCGAGGCATGGCCCTTCTCGTCCATCCAGTTTTCGAGACCGGCGATCATCTCCTGCACGATCTTGAAGCCATAGGTCATCGCCGCCGTGCACACCTGCACATTGCCGGCGCCGAGCGCCATGAATTCGGCAGCGTCGCGCCAGGTGGTGATGCCGCCGATGCCTGAGATCGGCAGGCCGTGGGTTTCCGGATCGCGGGCGATCTCGGCGACCATGTTCATGGCGATCGGCTTCACCGCCGGGCCGCAATAGCCGCCATGCGAGCCCTTGCCGTCAATCGTCGGCTCCGGTGCGAAACTGTCGAGATTGACGCCGGTGATCGAATTGATGGTGTTGATCAGCGACACCGCGTCGGTGCCGCCGGCATGGGCGGCACGCGCCGGCTTGCGTATATCGGTGATGTTCGGTGTCAGCTTGGTGATGACAGGCATGCGGGTGTTGGCCTTGCACCAGCGCACCACCATTTCGATGTATTCCGGCACCTGGCCGACGGCGGCACCCATGCCGCGTTCCGACATGCCGTGCGGGCAGCCGAAATTGAGCTCGATGCCGTCGGCCCCGGTCTCCTCGACCACCGGCAGGATCGCCTTCCACGCATGTTCCTCGCAAGGCACCATCAGCGAGACGACGATGGCGCGGTCGGGCCAGTCCATCTTGACCTGCTTGATCTCGCGCAGATTGGTCTGCAAGTCGCGGTCGGTGATCAGCTCGATGTTGTTCAAGCCGAGCAGGCGGCGATCGGCGCCCCAGATCGCGCCATAGCGCGGGCCGTTGACATTGACCACCGGCGGCCCCTCTTCGCCGAGCGTCTTCCAGACAACGCCGCCCCAGCCCGCCCTAAAGGCGCGGATGACATTGTAGGCCTTGTCGGTCGGCGGCGCCGAGGCCAGCCAGAACGGATTCGGCGATTTGATGCCGACGAAATTGTTTCTGATATCTGCCATGCTCATGCCCTCCCGTTCGAGGTCAGTGCCCGGTGGATCGATTCGGCCGCGTCGCGCCCCTGCGCGACTGCCGAGACGGTGAGGTCGTCGCCGCCATAGATGCAGTCGCCGCCGGCCCAGACGTTTGGCAGCGAGGTGCGGCCTTCGGCGTCGACCTTGATGCGGCCGGCTTCCAGCGCCAGCAAGGCGCCGCTGCCGTTGAGCGCAGCCGGGACAAAGCTCTGGCCGATCGCCTTGAACACCTGGTCGGCGGTGAGCGTCAGCCGCTCGCCGGTGCCGACGAGTTTCTCGCCATCCATCGCCGTATATTCAAGCTCGATGCCCGAGACCTTGCCGCCTTCGGCAATGACCCGCTTCGGCTGCAGCCAGTGACGGATGATGACGCCG
Source organism: Mesorhizobium sp. WSM4820 (assembly GCF_055811075.1). Classification (NCBI taxonomy): domain Bacteria; kingdom Pseudomonadati; phylum Pseudomonadota; class Alphaproteobacteria; order Hyphomicrobiales; family Phyllobacteriaceae; genus Mesorhizobium; species Mesorhizobium sp. WSM4820. Next base: position 177,459 of record NZ_JBVVQN010000006.1, read on the forward strand.
TTGGCTGCGGCCAGGTCCTGCTCGAATTCCGAGGCGTTCATGTGCTCCTGGCCGCGCCGGTAGCAGATCGTCACCTCTTCGGCGCCGAGCAGCTTTGATTGCACCGCCGCGTCAATCGCCGTCATGCCGCCGCCGATGACGACGACGCGCCGGCCGACCGGCAGGCTGGTAAGATCGCTGGCCTGGCGAAGCTCGGCAATGAACTCCACCGCATTGGTGACGCCTTGCGCGTCCTCGCCGTCGGCGCGCAGCGCGTTGACGCCGCCAAGCCCCATGCCGAGGAACACTGCATCGTAATTCCTGGTCAGGTCCGACAGCTGGTAATCGCGGCCAAGCGCCTTGCCGTTCTGGATGTCGATGCCGCCGATCGAAATGACATAGTCGACCTCGGCCTGGGCAAAATTGTCGATGCTCTTGTAAGCGGCGATGCCGTATTCATTGAGACCGCCGGCTTTCGGGCGCGCCTCGAGGATGGTGACCTCATGTCCATGGCGGGCAAGCCGATGGGCGGCGGCAAGCCCGGCCGGTCCAGCGCCGACCACGGCGATCGTCTTGCCGGTCGGAGCGGCGCGCGGGTAAAACTGCTTGTTCTCAGCCATCGCGACATCGGTGGCATAACGCTGCAGGCGGCCGATCTGCACCGGCTTGCCTTCAGCCACTTCGCGCACGCAGACCTCTTCGCACAGCGTCTCGGTCGGGCAGACGCGGGCGCACATGCCGCCCAAAATGTTCTGGTCGAAAATCGTCCTGGCCGAGCCGATCGGATTGCCGGTCGAGATCTGGCGGATGAACAGCGGGATGTCGATCGAGGTCGGGCATGCGTTCATGCACGGCGCATCGTAGCAGAAATAGCAGCGATCGGACTCGACCAGCGCCTCATGATGATCGAGCGGCGGATGCAGGTCGGAAAAATTATCGGCATATTGCTCGGGCGAAAGCCGCCCGCCGGCAATGCCCTGCTTGAAATGACCAGTCGCCATTCCGCTTCCCCATTCCTTGTTGTTTTGCGGAAGGCTAGCACGTTTTGTTTTTTTATCAATTGGTCAATTTTCGACGCAAGCCGCTGAAAAGCCATGACAAAACATGATATCAATACTCATGTTTTCTATATTGGCCTTGGCTGTCGGAATTCCGTCGCGAAGATCGTCCTAGATGGATCACGCATGATCGATGACTGGAAACCCAAGGAGCACGACAATGCCAAACTCCCCGACGTCCTTCTTCTGGTACGAGCTGATGACCACCGATCTCGACGCCGCCGAAGCGTTCTACACCGACGTGGTGGGCTGGAAGGCGCAGCCCTTCGACGGCGCGCCCGGCATGCCGCGCTATGTCGTGATGAATGTCGGCGAGCGCGGCGTTGCCGGGCTGATGACGCAGCCGGACGAAGTGCGCAAGACGGGCATGCCGCCAGCCTGGGTCGGTTACATCCATACCGGGGATGTCGATGCTTCGACGAAATCGCTGAAGGGGGCCGGCGGTGCGGTTCACCGCGAACCCGATGACATTCCGGGCGTCGGCCGCTTTGCCGTCGTCGCCGATCCGCAAGGCGCGGTGTTCAACTTCCTGCAGCCTGACGGCCCTGACCAGCCGCCGTTGCCGGCTACTACTCCCGGCAATATCGGCTGGCATGAACTCTATACGACCGACTGGCGCGCGGCGTTCGATTTCTATGCCGGGCAATTCGGCTGGACCAAGGGCGACGCCATGGATATGGGGCCGATGGGCACCTACCAGCTGTTTGCCGCCGGCGGCGAACCTGTCGGCGGCATGATGAACAAGCCCGAGCAGGTTCCGGTGCCGGTCTGGCAGTTCTATTTCAATGTCCCCGCAATCGACGCGGCGGCCAAGCGTGTCACCGATAATGGCGGCACGATCCTGATGGGACCGATGGAGGTTCCCGGCGGCGGCTGGATCGTGATGTGCACGGACCCACAGGGTGCTCATTTCGCGCTGACGGCACCGGTGCGGTAGCTGGGTCAGGCGTCACGCTATTTGGCGTCATGCTTGTCGAAGTGGGCGATCCTTCGCGCCCCCCTCTGTCCGGCAGGACAGAGGGGGGCGCTGTCCCGCCGACCCCGCGCATTTTGGATAGCCTCCACCTAGCGGCGCCATCACCCTCGCATCCGCTCGAGATTCGCGTCGAACAGCGGCGTCGGCTGCACCCGTGCGGTGTAGCGCTTGCCCAAGAGCTCGACCTCGAAACCATCGGCCTCGTCGGCGATCTCCTTCAGCACATAGCCCATCGCCACTGACGTCTTCGAATGATGTGCGTAGCCGCCTGACGTGACCCAGCCGCGCACCGCGCCGTCGAACCAGATCGGCTCGTCACCGATGACGTCGGCGTCGGCCGCATCGACGACAAAGGCGCGCAGCCGCAGCTTGCCGCCTTGCTGGCGCTCGGCCAGTGCCGCCTGCTTGCCGATGAAATCGGTTTCTTTCCCGTAGGCGACGAAACGGTCGAGCCCCGCCTCCAGCGGTCCGTAGATCGGCCGGTATTCGCGCGCCCACGAGCCGTAATTCTTCTCCAGCCGCAGCGCGTTGAGCGCGCGCGCGCCGAACAGGCCGATGCCGAAGTCTTCGCCGGCCGCCATCAGGGTCTGGTACGCGGCACGCTGATATTCCGGCGCCACCCAGATCTCGTAGCCGAGGTCGCCGGTGTAGCTGACGCGGCCGACCAGGCACGGCGCCATGCCGATATCCATCCTGGCCGTCGCCATGAACGGGAACGCCGCATTCGACACATCCGCCCGCGTGACTTTTGCCAGCACGTCCCGCGCCCTCGGACCGGCAATCGACAGGCCCGTCAGTCTCGCCCCCAGCGCCTCGATATGGACCGAGCTGTCTTGCGGCAGATGCGCCTCGAACCAGCGCATGTGATACTGCTCGGCAATGCCGGAACCGGCGAGGAACCAGCCCTCCCCGCTGGAATTGCCGCTGCCGAGATTGGCCAGCGAAAAGTCGCCGATCAGCCTGCCGTCTTGCTTCAGCATCGGCGCCAGCGTCATGCGGCCGGGCTTTGGCAGCTTGCAGGCAAGCAGGCGGTCGAGCCAGGCCGCCGCGCCCGCGCCCGTCACCCTGTATTTGGCGAAGGACGAGATTTCCGACAGGCCGACACTTGTCCGCACCGTCCTCACCTCTTTTGCGACATGCTCGAAATCGCTCGAGCGCCGCCACGAGAACTCGTCCCTGACGCCTTCGGGCGCATACCACAGCGGCACTTCCAGCCCATAGGCCACGCCCCACTGCGCGCCCTTCGCCGACAAGAGGTCGTAGACCGGCGTGGTCTTGAGCGGCCGCCCGGCAGGCAATTCCTCATTGGGGAAGCGGATGGAAAAACGCCGCGAATAATTCTCGCGCACCTTGGCGTTGGTGTAGGCCATCGTTGCCCAGTCGCCGTAGCGAGAGACGTCCATCGCCCAGATGTCGGCGCCGGGATCGCCCTCGATCATCCAGTTCGACAGCGCCAGGCCAACACCGCCGCCCTGCGAAAAGCCGGCCATGACGCCGCAGGCGACCCAGAAGCCAGGCAGGCCGCGCACCGGCCCGACCAACGGGTTGCCGTCGGGCGCGAAGGTGAAGGGGCCGTTGATGATCTGCTTGATGCCGGTGTTCTGGAAGGCCGGGAAATGCCGAAACCCGACTTCCAATGACGGCGCGATACGGTCGATGTCGGGCTCGAGAAGCTCGTGGCCGAAATTCCACGGTGTCTGGAGCTCGGACCATGGCTTGTTGGCCTTCTCATAGGTGCCCATCAGCATGCCGCCGCGCTCCTGGCGCAGATAGAGCTCGCCGTCGAAATCGACCGCGTGGATGATCTCCGTGCCGGTCTTCTGGTTCCAGGCGGCGACCTCCGGCATGTCCTCGGTGATCAGGTACATGTGCTCCATGGCCAGCACCGGCAGTTCGAGGCCCACCATGCGGCCGACCTCGCGCGCCCACAGGCCGGCGGCGTTGACGACATGCTCGGCCACCACCTCGCCCTTGTTGGTGATGATCCGCCACAACCCGTCGGCGCGGCGCACGATATCCTCGACCTTGGTGAAGCGCTCGACCTCGGCGCCAAGTTTTCTGGCAGCCTTGGCATAGGCGTGGGTGACGCCGGACGGGTCGAGATGACCGTCCTCCTTGTTGCGCACCGCGCCGACGAACTGTTTCGGGTCGAGCAGCGGCATCAACTCGGCCGCCTCATCAGGCGAGATCTCCTCGAGGTCGATGCCGAGATAGCGGCCCTTGGCGACAACGCCGCGCAGCCAGTCGAGCCGCGCCTCGGTCGCCGCCAAAAGCACGCCACCGGTCAGATGCACGCCGGTCGCCTGGCCGGACAGCTCCTCGATCTCCTTGTAGAGCGAGATCGTGTATTTCTGCAACTTGGCGACGTTGGGATCGCCATTGATCGTGTGCATGCCGCCGGCCGCGTGCCAGGTCGAGCCGGAAGTCAGCTCGTCGCGCTCCAGAAGCACAATGTCGGTCCAGCCGTGACGGGCGAGATGGAACAGCACCGAACAGCCGACAACGCCTCCGCCAATGACCACGACCTTCGCATGCGATTTCATGAGTTTTTCTCGTTATTTCAGGGGGTGAGATGAATCGGGGCGGGAGGAAACCGGAATGACGTCGCGATCCGTCCAACACCCCTCATCCGACCGAGCTTCGCTCGGCCACCTTCTCCCACATGGGGAGAAGGTCGGGCGCTCTCCCTTCTCCCCTTGTGGGAGAAGGTGGATTGGCGCGAAGCGCCAAGACGGATGAGGGGTGTTGGACGGATCACCAGCTTTCACGGCTCGCCCTGCCCGATCGCTTCCTTGCGCCTGGCCACATACGCCTCCAGCGCCTCGCGCACGGCAATATCCATCGCCGGATCGACATGATCCTCCAGCGCTTTCTTCCACAGCCGCGTCGCCCGCGCCGTGGCGTCTAGCCCGCCGGCCTCCTGCCAGGCCTCGTAGTTCTGCCAATTCGAGAGCATCGGCTGGTAGAAGGCGGTTGCATAGCGCTCCAGCGTGTGCGGCTCGCCGAAGAAATGGCCACCGGTCGGCACCGCACCCAGCGCCTCGACGGCGAGTTCCGCCTCGTTGACTTCGATCGGGCGCAAAAACTCCATCATGTGCTGGATCATCTCGACGTCGATGATGAACTTTTCGAACGATGCAGTCAGCCCGCCCTCCTGCCAGCCGGCTGCGTGGTAGACGAGATTGCCGTGGCCGAGCACCGCGCCCCACAGCGCCATCAGCGTCTCGTAGGCGCCTTGCGCGTCGGCGGCGTTGGAGGCCGAGCCCGGCGTCGTCCGGTAGGGCAGTCCATAGCGCCGCGCCAATTGCCCGGAGGCGATGTTGGCCTTGGTGTTCTCTGGCGTGCCAAAGGCCGGCGCACCGGACTTCATGTCGACATTGGAGGTGAAGGCGCCATACATGACCGGGGCGCCAGGGCGGACAAGCTGCGTCAAGACCACGCCGAACAGCGCCTCGGCGTTCTGTTGCGCCAGCGCGCCGGCAAGCGTCACCGGGCTCATCGCCCCCATCAGCGTGAACGGCGTCACCGCAACCGACTGGCCGAACTCGGCCATGGTCATCAGCCCTTCGGCCATCATCTCGTCGAAGCGGCGCGGCGAGTTGACCGAGATGATGGTGGTGACGCCGGGATCGTCGCGCATCTGGTCGAGGCTCAAGCCCCGCGAAATCGCCATCATTTCGATGCCGTCCAGCGCCCTGCCGCGGCCGATCGCCGAGACGTGAAAACTCTTGTCGGTCAGCGTCAGATTGGCGAAATAGGTATCGAGGTGGCGTGAATTGGCCGGCAGTTCCACCGGTGCGCAGACCTGATTGCCGAGCATGTGGATGCAGTTGAAATGCTGCGCCAGCCGGGTGAGATCGCAATAGTCGCGCAAATTGCCGGCGCGCCGGCCGCGTTCCATGTCATGCACGTTCGGCGGTCCGGCGACGAGCGTAAAATTGATGGTGTTGCCGCCGAGATGGACTGTGTGGGCCGGGTTGCGCGGCGCCAGCGTATAGCTGGACCGCGTCATCTTCAGTGCCTCGTCGACCATGCCGCGGTCGATGCGGACAGTCATCGACGCATGATCGACCTTGGCGCCGGCCTTCTCGAACAGCGAAAGCGCCCGCGGGCTCATCACCTCGATGCCGAAATTCTCCAGAATGTGCATCGACGCCTGGTGGATCGCCTCGATCTGGTCGGCCGAGAGCATCGCCATCGGCGGATAGGGATTTGTCACGCGGCGCAACGGCAGTTGCGGGATGGCGGCCGGTCCCCTGTTGCTGGTTCGCTCGGCGCCGCGCTTGCGTCTCGGTTCGGTCATGCGGCGCATCAAAGCGCCGGCACGACGATCGGGCTGTCAGAAATCCGCCACCTGCGGGCGCGATTTTAGCCAAGGCGGCATTTTGGTATTTTCGTGCCGACAAAAGCGACGGAAAACGTCGGAATATCTATCCTCGCTGTGTCGCGGCCAAAGCGGCCGATCAGCCGTTAAGGAACGCTGCAAGATTCCTTTTATGTTTTCGGCCTAATCCTCTTGCGATGGGTCGGTCGAGTTTTCGTAAAATTGTAGCCGTTACCGTGCTGCTGGCGCTGTCGGCCTGCGCGACGCCGCCGAGCCATATCAACAATGTCTGCGCTGTCTTCGACCAGAATGACGGCTGGTTCGACAACTGGCAGGCGGCGGCCGAACGCGCCGAACAGAAGCACGGCGTGCCGGTTCCCGTGCTGATGGCGACGGTGCGCAAGGAATCCGGCTTCAAAAGCAACGCCAGGCCGCCGCGCAAGAAGCTGCTCGGCTTCATTCCCTGGAAACGTGCCTCCAGCGCCACCGGCTTCTCGCAGGCGCTCGACGGCACCTGGGCGCAATATCAGAGCGAGACCGGCAGTTGGGCGGCGCGCCGCACCAGCTTCGCCGATGCCGTCGATTTCGTCGGCTGGTATCATTCCAAGACATCAGACACGCTCGGCGTCGCCCGCAACGACACCTACAATCTCTATCTGGCCTATTATCTCGGCTGGACGGCCTATGGCCGCGGCAACCGCGGCGATGCCGGCGTGCAGCGCTATGCGCGGGCCACCGAGCAGATGGCTCGGGACTACGCCGCGCAGCTACGCCAATGCGCGCCTTGATGGCGCCACGGATCTAATCGTCCGTGAGCTTCGGCCTCTTGCCGTGCGGACGCTGCGGCGGAGCGCCGGCAAAGCCCGGACCGATGCCCTGCGGCGCGTCGTCGGGCACGCCTTCATTCGCGGCATGCTCCTTGTCGAACTTGATCACCGGCTCCATTTTCGCCAGCACGTCGTCGGCAAGCCAGCACAGGCTCATATGACCGTCGCCGAGATGCTTGACCGGCGGCACCTGCGTCTCGCAAAGGTTGTCCGGCACCAGCTTCTTGTAGCCGCAGCGGGTCTGGAACGGGCAGCCGGTTGGCGGGTTCATCGCCGACGGGATGTCGCCCTCCAGCACAATGTGCTTCTTGATCACGCTGGTGTCGGCGATCGGGATCGCCGACAGCAGCGCCTCGGTATAGGGATGATAGGGCGGCGAAAAGATCTGGTCGGTCGTGCCCTGCTCGACGATATAGCCGAGATACATGACGACGACGCGGTCGGCGATGTAGCGCACCACCGACAGGTCGTGGCTGATGAACAGCATCGTCGTCTTGTTCTTGCGCTGGATGTCCATCAACAGCTCGGTCACCGCCGCCTGCACCGACACGTCGAGCGCCGAGACCGGCTCGTCGGCCACCACCACCTTGGCATCGCCGGCAAAAGCCCGCGCCACGCCGATGCGCTGCTTCTGGCCGCCTGAAAGCTGGCGCGGCTTGCGGGTCTCGAACGCCCGCGGCAGCTTCACCAGGTCGAGCAGCTCCAGCATGCGCTTGCGGCGGTCGGCAACGGTGTTGCCGACATTGAACTTTTCCAGAGTGCGGATGATCTGCGAGCCGACCGTATGGCTGGGATTGAGCGTGTCGAACGGATTCTGGAACACCATCTGGATCGACGACACCGTCTCGACGCTGCGGTTCTCGACCCCGATCGACTGGATCTGCTGGTTGCCGAGCGTCACGCTGCCGGAGCTTGCCGTCTCCAGCCCGAGCAGCACCTTGGCCAGCGTCGACTTTCCGCAGCCGGACTCGCCGACGATGGCGACGGTCTCGGATTCGCGCGCCATGAACGAGATCGTCTCATTGGCCTTGACGACGCGGCCCTCGCTCGAGCCGAACACCTCGCTGCCGCCGACCTTGTAGTACTTTTTGAGATCCTCGATCTTGAGCACCGGCGCGCCGGGCTCGACGCGCTCGTTGACCTTCTTGGCGCCGGGCGGCAGCGCTTCCCAGTCGATCTCGTTGAAGCGCACGCAGCGCGAAAAATGGCCTTCATGGCCGTCGACCGCGATCATCGGGATTTCGGCGGCGTTGCAGACGCCCTCGACGAAATGGTGGCAGCGGGGGCCGAAATTGCAGCCCTTCGGCCGCTCGTGCGGCAGCGGCAATTGCCCCGGGATGGAGATCAGAGGCCGCGAATTCTTGTCGGCGCCGGGCAGCGGGATCGAGCGGAACAGGCCTTGCGTGTAGGGATGGCGCATCCGATCGAAGACGTCCTTGATCTTGCCGGTCTCCACCGCTTCGCCCGAATACATCACCGTGATGCGGTCGCAGGTTTCCAGGATCAGGCCGAGATTGTGCGACACGAAGATCATCGAGGTGCCGAACTTCTCGCCGAGCCCCTTGACCAGGTCGACGATGCCGGCTTCGACCGTCACGTCGAGCGCCGTCGTCGGCTCGTCGAGCAAGAGCAGCGCCGGCTTCGACAGCAGCGCCATGGCGATGACGATGCGCTGTTGCTGGCCGCCGGAAAGCTGGTGCGGAAACGAGCGCATCATGCGCTCCGGATCGGGCAGCCTGACCGAGCGCACCATTTCCAGCGCGCGTTGATAAGCCTCTTCCTTCGACACCTTGTCGTGGATCAGCGGCACTTCCATCAGTTGCTGGCCGACCTTCATCGCCGGGTTCAGGCTGGCCATCGGCTCCTGGTAGATCATCGCGATCTTGTTGCCGCGGATGGCGCGCAGTTCCTCGTCGGACAGCTCGCCCATGTCCTTGCCCTGGAACTTTATCCGGCCGCCGACGATCTTTCCGATGTTGGAGAGATCGCGCATGATGCCGAGCGACACGGTCGACTTGCCGCAGCCGGATTCGCCGACGATGCCCATCGCTTCGCCAGGCATGACCGTGCACGAAAAATCCATGACGGCCGGTATCTCGCCCTTGCGGGTGAAGAAGGAGATCGACAGGTTCTCGATCTCGATGATCGGCCCATTGGTCGGCCCATTGGTCGGCTTGGCGGGATTTCGAACTGCCTCATTCATGGGTCGCTCCAATCCTGGTTCTTTCAGCATATCGGGTCGAGAACCCGTCCATCAATCTTTCATCGATTGCTCACGCAGCGAGTCGGCCAACAGATTAAGGCCCAGCACGAACGACATCAGCGCGATCGTCGGCGGCAGCGCCGGATGGATGAAGGAGCGCAGCAGCCGGCTGGCATCCTTGATCGCGGTGCCCCAGTCCGGGCTCTCGGGCGCCAGCCCCAGGCCGAAATAGCCGAGCGTGCCGAGCAGGATCGTGGTGTAGCCGATACGCAGGCAGGCATCGACGATCAGCGGCCCGCGCGCATTGGGAAGTATCTCCCACAGCATGATGTACCAGGGCGATTCACCGCGCGTCTGCGCCGCCGCCACATAGTCGCGCGTTTTGATGTCCATGACCAGGCCGCGCACGATGCGGAACACGCCGGGGCTGGAGGCGAACACCACCGCCACGAAGATGTTGAGCTGGTTGGGATCGATATGGATGATCCTGAACGGATCGGCATCGAAGACCAGGCCGGCATAGACCCAGCCGCCAACGATCAGCGTCAGCCCCAGCAGGATGTAAAGCCGGTCGGGCCGTTTCTTGTAGCGCGTCCAGAACAGCACGCTGAAGAAGATGATCGGGAACATGAAGAACAGGCCGGCCATCGCATAGGGGATAGGTGTCTCCATGATGCCCGGCGTCACCAGGAGGTAGAACAGCAGGATTACCGGGAAGGCGAGCACCAGATTGGCGAGGAATGACAGTACCGTATCGATCCTGCCGCCATAATAGCCGGCCGGCAGACCGAGCGTGATGCCGACCATCAGCGCAAACCCGGTCGCCGCCGGCGCGATGATCAGCACGATCTGGCTGCCGTAGACCATGCGGCTGAACACGTCGCGGGCAAGCTTGTCGCCGCCGAACAGGTAGACAAGTCCCGATTGCGGCTCGACCGCGCCCGGTAGCGCGTCCTTCATGATCGGGATCTGGACAAGCGGATTGAAGGGCGAGACGGTCGACGCGAAGATCGCCGTGAACAGCCAGAACAGGCAGATGCCGACGCCGACGATGCCGACGCTGCTGTCGAAGAGCTGACCGTAGAGGCCAAGCCTCTTCTTGTAGGCGAAGCTCGCCCCCATCACCAGGACGAGAGCGATCCAGACCGGCCAGAAACGCGCAAGCACGCCAAGCACCACATTGAAGGCGCCGATATATTCAAGCTGCATCCGCTCGATCCCCTATTGAACTCTGATACGCGGATTGAGAAACGCGTAGCCGACATCGGAAATGAGCTGCGTGATCAGGACGATGAACACCGAGACCAGGGAGCAGCCGAGCAAAAGATCGATATCGTTGTTGCCGGCCGCCTCGACCAGCGTGTAGCCAAACCCCTGGTAGCGGAACATCACCTCGACAATGACGACGCCGGTGAGCAGCCAGGGAAATTGCAGCATGATGACGGTGAATGGCGCGATCAGCGCGTTGCGCAGCGCGTGCTTGACCACGACGCTGCCGAAGGAGAGGCCCTTCAACCGGGCGGTGCGGATATATTGCTGCGTCATCACCTCGACCATCGAGGCGCGGGTCATGCGGGCGATATAGCCGATGCCATAGATCGCCAGCGTCATCACAGGCAGCGTGAAATTGTAGAAGGTGATGCCGCGGCTGGCCGAAGCCGCCGAACCGTTCAGCAGGCCGAGCCATGAGGCGAAGATGACGGTGAAAATGACGCCCGACACATATTCGGGCGTCGCCGTCGAGGCAATCGAGGCGACCGACAAGGTCCGGTCGGTTCGCGAGCCTTCGCGCATGCCGGCGAGGATGCCGATCAGCAGCGAGATCGGCACCATCACCACAAGCACCCAGAACATCAGGATTCCGGTAGCACCAAGCGCCGGGAATAGCTTCGACGCGACCGTCGTCTTGAACTTGGTCGAGCAGCCGAAGTCACCCTGCAGCACGCCGGAAAATGTCGGCTCGACAGGATCGTTGCAGAAGGAAAAACGTCGCGCCGGTTTGCCCGTTGCCGGGTCTGTGACCGGCTGTTTGGGCACGATACCCAGCCATTGGCCATAGCGGGAGAAGAAATTCTGGCGATAGCCATGGTTGACCAGCCAGCTTTCGAGCTGCTCGGCCGAGGTGTGCATTTCGGTCTGGCTGATTGCCAGCTTTTTCAGATTGGGATCGAGATTGATCAGGAAGAACACGACCATCGTCAGGCACAGCATCGTCAATGCCATGGTGCCGAGGCGTCGAAGGATGAAAGAAAGCATGGCGGTCCCCTGCCGGTCTGGTTGGGGTTGAGGCCGGCTTGGAGCCAGTTCAGCTGCGATCGGCAGAGCTGGCTGTCAAACGGACCCTCAGAATGCGATCAACCCTGTCTTATTGCACGCCCTCTCCGAAGAGTCCGCGCTTTCTTGCTGCGCCGACCTTCGGTTGTGGGATCATGCAAGGCGTGGGTGGAAGGGGCGAACCGCCCCTTCCACGATCGATCCGATCAGGCCTCCTCGTCGAGCCAGACCTTGCCGTAGTCGCGCTCGAAGGTCGGATGCATGCCGTAGTTCTTAACGGCAGCGACCGAATGGCTGTAGAGCTTGCGCCAGTAAGGCTGGATGATGATGCCGGAATCCTGCAGGATCTGCTCGATGTCCTTCATCATTTCCTTGCGCTTGGCGGGGTCGGCAACGGCGAGCGCCGCGTTGAGCTTGGCATCCCACTCGGGATTCGACCAGCCCGTCTCGTTCCAGGCTTCACCGGTGCGATAGCCGATCGCCAGAACCTGGACGCCGAGCGGCCGCATGTTCCAGTTGGTCATCGACAGCGGGTATTTGGTCCAGTCGTTCCAGAAGGTCGAACCCGGCAGCACCGTACGCTTGACCTTGATGCCGGCGTCGCGCATCTGCGCGGCGATCGTATCGCCGGTATTCTTGTGCCAGTCTTCGTCGACCGTGATCAGCTCGTGCTCGAAATCGGCCTGGCCGGCTTCCGCCATCAGCGCCTTCGCCTTGGCCGGATCGCGGGCAATCTTCGCCAGCTCGAAATATTCCGGATGGATCGGCGAGACATGGTGGTTTTCGGCGACAGTGCCGGCATTGCCACCGCCCAGCTGGAGCACGACAGCGTTGTCGACCGCGAGCTGCAGGGCGTTGCGGACCTTCTGATCGTCGTAAGGCTTGTTGGTCACATTGGTGCGGCAGACGATCGTCGAAGCGGTGACGACCTCGGACTTGACCAGGTCGACACCGTCGAGGATCGACACATAGTCGGCCGACGTCTCGAAGTTGGTATGGACCTCTCCGGATTCGAAGGCGCTGACCGTGGCCGCCGGATCGGTGCCGTAATCGATGAACTCGATGCCGTCGAGAAAGACTTCGCCGTCCCACCACTTGTTGTCTTCGCGGCGCTTGTAGACGACTTTCTGGCCGACATCGTAGGAGACCAGTTCAAATGGGCCGGTGCCGATCGGGCAGGCTTTGAAATCGCCGCCCTTTTCGTCGAAGGTCTTGTGGACGACGAGACCGGGATAGTCGCACACGTTGGGGATGAGCGCGATATCCGGCGTGCTGAGCGTCAGCTTGATCGTGTGATCGTCGACCTTGGTGACGGCGCTCTCATCCAGCTTGTCGTCCTTGACCAGCGAGCCGAGGCGACCGGGCATGGAATTGCCTTCGGCTTTCTTGTCGCCCCAACGCTTGAGGTTGAAGATGACATCGTCGGCGGTGAACGGATCGCCGTTGTTCCAGGTGACGCCCTTGCGCACATGCAGCGTGTATTCGGTGGCGTCGTCGTTGACGTCCCAGCTCTCGAGCAGGTAGGGGCGGAACGTGTATTCATTTGTGTACTTGACCAGCGGCTCGAGCGCCTGGCGCTCGGCATTGGCGATTTCCGACCAGTCTGCCTTGCGCGGATCCTTCGGATCCTTGATCCACATAGCGACCTTCAGTATGCCGCCCTTCTTGCCCTGCACGTCCTGCGCTCTCGCCGGCGTCGGGTCGGCGAGACCGAGCATGCCATAGGCCATCGCCGTGGACGCGCCGAAGACACTGGCCAAAGCGAGAAACTCGCGGCGATCGACACGTCCCGCCCTGGCTTCCTCGGCCATCGCATGGATGTGATCCGGAACGCGGTCGCCATTACTCTTGTAGATTGTCATCGAGAACTCCCATTGTTGGCTTTCTGCCTTTTACCATTCCGCATCCGGGCCGTGATGTCAAAAACGGCACGGATTGGGAACATGCCAAGGAATGTGCAACTTTGGAAGGGAAGCAGTTCGCGTGATAACGACAGTCTTGGCGCAAAATTGCTATTGCCCGGCAGATTTCGTTCGAATCTCCGGCATCGATCAAACTGAGACATTCACTGCCGCGCCGCACGTCCCGTCGGGCGCGCAACGGACGCTGTAGCGGTTTGATTTTGCGCCGAAATCGATTTCGATTCTCGCGGTCGTGCGCGAAGCTTTGCACCGCGCCGGCCGATCCCGGATGAGTGCCAATACGGCGACGAGGGCTGTCGGATTGCCGGACCCTATCTCGCCGGCCGGCTTCAGTACTCGCGTTCGTAGAAAATGCCACCCTTGGCTTCGCCGGCATCGGTGGCTTCGCCGCGCAATTTGACGCCGCGGCCGACGTCGAGATCGATCGCTGCCTTGCCCGAACCCGGCTTGTCGCCCTTCTGGATCGTCACATAGGTGCGGTCGTTGAGATATTTTCCGGCCGAGACCGCGGTGCCGCCCTCCTCGTCGGTGACGACGTCGAGATCGTCGACGCCGATGGCGCTGCGCAGGTTCTGGAGCAGCGAGGTCGAGCCGCCGATGCCGGCCAGTTGCGCGGCGGCTTCGGCAAGCTGGGCGATCTGCAGCGGCGACAGGTTCGACATCGAGCGGCCGAAAATCAGTTGCGCCAGGACCTCGTCCTCTGGCAATGCCGGCACCGACGAGAAGTTGAATTTCGGATTGGTCGCCTCGCCCGAAACCACGATGGTGACGGTGGTGCTGCTCGTCGTCGATGTCGCCGTGAGATTGAGATAAGGCACCAGCGACCCCGAAAAGCCGACCGTGCCTTCGGTGAAGGTCAGCCGCTTGGCCAGGATCGACAGCCGACCGCGCTGCAAGTCAAAGGTGCCGACCGCTTGCGGCGACGATGCCGGGCCGGTCAGCCGCAACGAACCGCCAAGCTCGGCATCGACGCCCCTGCCCTGGATGAAGATCTGGCTGGGCGCGTTCACGGTGACATCGAGGTTGAGGCCGCCGCCACTGCTGCTGCTGCTCGCCGTCGCCGGGCGCAACGCCTTGTCCTGCGCGCGCACGGCGGCCGGTGCGTTCTTGTGCCTGATGTTGAGCGCCGCCAGCGAGCCCGGCAGCTTTTCGGGAACGGTGATGACGGTCTTGGCCAGGTTGATCGTGCCCGAGATCACCGGCGCCGATGCGAGTGGCCCCTTGATGGTCAGGTCGCCGCCGAGATTGGCGGTGACCACCCTGCCGTCGGTGTAGCGACCGTCGACGAGCTTGACCGACAGGTCGGCCGGAAAGCCTTGCGCCGGATTGATGCCGACCGTGCCGCTGGCCGACAGGCTGCCGCGCGTCGACAAATTGCCGGTCAGGCGGTTGATCCTGGCGACGCCATCGCCGATCGCCACATCGGCGGTGATGTCGTTGATCGCAAGTCCCGAGCGTGCATCGATCAGGCGGGCACCTGACGTGCGGACCGTGCCTGTGATCACCGGCGCCGTCGCCGGGCCGCGCACCTTCAGATTGACGTCGGCCGTGCCGCTCAACGACAGGCCTTGTGCGGCCAGTGTCCGGGTCAGGAAGGCGAACGGCACCTTGCCGGAAAAGTCGAGATCAAGCGTCGGCGTGCCTGATGTCGTCATCGTGCCGCCGCCCTTGAGGCCGAGACCGGCGGCATCGCTCATGTTGGCCTCGAAGGTCAGTCGGTTGCCGGAAAACGTGCCGGAGGACGAAACGCCCATGCCGCCGAAACCGGCGCCGCGGGTCTGCGACGTCTGGACGCCTGCGGCGTCGACCTTGAAGGCGACGGCCGGATTGGCCGGCGCGCCCGTCACCTTCACCGTGCCCGAGATCGAGCCGGCGGCATCGAGGCCGGGCGAGAAACTGTTGGCAAGCGATATCGGCACCCGCGCCAGCGTCGCGTTGAGATTGAGCGCCTCCCCGACCTTGCCCGAAACCGTCGCCGTGCCGCCGCCGAGGTTGAGTGCGAGCCTGTCCAGGCTGGTGGTGCCGTTGGCGATGGTGATGGTCGAGGTCTGGGCGATCGCCGCCTTGACGCCGCGCATCGTCGCCTGACCGGAGGCGAGCTCGACCGTCGTCGTGCCATTGGCGACCCTGACGCGGCCGGCTGCCTCGGCCGGAATGTCCTTGACGGTGGCGCCGCCGGAAAAGCCGGTCCAGTCGCCGTCGCGGGTCAGATCGACATCGATGCCGCGAACGACGGTGCCGCCGGAGGTGACGCTGTCGGCACGGATTTTTCCGGAGATCACCGGTGCCGCGAGATAATTGCCGATCGATGCATCGATGGTCACCGTCTTCGCCGAAACATCGCCGCGTGTAATCGAAGCGGTCGAAGCCTTGACGGTGACGCCAGGCGCATTGCCGGCCTTCGAGAAGACGATCGTGCCGCGGATGTCGCCTTCCGCCTTTTCCAGCGCAAGCGCTGCCAGCGGTCCGATGTCGGGCAGGTCGAGCGCCACGGTGCCTTCGGGCACGAACGCCTCGTCAAGCGCCAGGTCGCCTGATATCCGGTTCTTGCCGAGCGACAGCAAAAGCCCGTCGATGGCGCGCTTGCCGTCTGACGTCGCCAGCACCGCGCTGCCTTGCAGGGGCTGGCCCGCGACGTTTCCGGTCAGTTGGACATTGGCCGCTGGGTTGGCGGCATCGGCCTTCCCGGTGGCGGTGAGGCTCAACCCGGTGATCTCGCGTTCGGCAACCGAAAGCCGCTCGCTGTTGACCGTCAGCGACAGGTCGGGCGCGGTGCTGGCGCCTTGCGCGTTCAGCGCAAAGGTGATGGCGCCGTTGGCGTCCCCTGACAGAAGCGAGATGTCGGCCAGCGCGCCCTTGATGTCGACGGTGAGCTTGTTGTCGGCAAGGCTGGCCTGCCCGTCGGCGGTCAGCGCGCCGGACACCAGCCTGATCGCATCGGCGGTGACATTGCCATTGGCGTCGCGCTTCAGCGCGGCACTGAGTTCCGTCCGCTGCGCGAGCACGCCGCGCGCTGCCGCCGGCAGCGCCGCGGAAACGGCGTCGGTCTTGAGGTTGAGGTCGATGGCGCCGTCGGCCAGCGAGATCCTTCCATTGAAGCCGCTGTTCAGCGCGTCGCTCGTCACCGACCCGCTGTCGATGACAATGCCGTCGGTCGCCAGGCTGCCGGCGACTTGTGCCGTGATCTTGCCGGCGATCAGCGGCGCTATGGTCGGATTGTCCAGGCCGATCTTGTTTGCCGTCACCGTGCCGGAGACCGGCCCCGTCCGGCTCTTCACGTCGAAAGCGTCCGAGTGCAATGCCAGCGTGAGCCCCTCGACATCGCTGAATTTCGTCGCGACCGACGGCAGAACAGCGGAAATGTCGAGCTGCGGCTGCGTGCCCTGCCCTGCAGCCTTTACCGAAAGCGCCTGCAGCTCGAGCTTGATCGGGCTCTCGGTGCTGCCGAGCGCCAGCGGCAGGCTCGGGCCGGTCGAGGCCAGGTCGAGCGCAAAATCGCTGGCGCCGTTCGGATTGATGGTGCCGGCAGCCTTGCCGGAAATCTTGTCTCCTGAAAGTGTCGCGCGGTCGATGGCGACGCCGCCGGCGGAGGAGAAGCTGCCTGCCGCATCGAGCTTGAGCGGCCCAAGCCCCGCCTGGCGGGTCTGGCTGGTCTCGGCGCCGCTGAGTTGCGCATCGAAACGAATGTCAGGGGCTGCTGACGGTCCCGTCACTTGCGCCGTTCCACCAAGCGTGCCCGCGGCGTCGAGGCCGGGTGAAAAATCATTGGCCAACGCGGCCGGCAGCCCGGAAAACTCTGCCGCAAGATCGAGCGTCTGGCCGGCGGTGCCGGATACGGTCACCGATCCGCCGCCGACATCGAGCATCAGTTTCTCGATGCTGGCGGCGCCGTTGGCGATGCTCAGGGTCGACGGCTGCGCGATCGCCGTCCTGATGCCGCGAATGGTCGCATCGCCGGAGGCGATCTCGACGCTTGTCGTGCCGTCCGCGATCCTCACCCTGCCTTCTGCCGTGGCCGGAATTCCGGCGACGGTGGCGCCGCCGGAAAACCCGGTCCAGTCGCCGTCGCGCTTCAAATCGACATCGATGCCGCTGATCACGGTGCCGCCGGAGGTGACGCTGTCGGCACGGATCTTACCGGAGATCGCCGGTGCGGCGACATAGTTGGCAATCAGCGCATCGATGGTGACCGTCTTTGCCGAAAGATCGCCGCGCGAAATTGAATCTGTGGTCGCCTTGATGGCGACATGAGGCGCATTGCCGGTCTTCGAGAAGACGATCGTGCCACGCACGTCGCCGTCAGCTTTTTCCAGCGCCAGGGCTGCGAGCGGACTGATATCGGGTAGATCCAGCGCAACCGTGCCGAGCGGCAGGAATCGATCGTCGAGAGCAAGGTCGCCCGAAACTTTGTTGTCGCCCAGTGACAGGCTTAGTCCGTTTATGGACCGCTTTCCCTGGCGCGTTACCAGCGACGCCTTGAAATCGAGTGGCTCGTCATTGACGGATCCGGTGAGCGAGATATCGGCCGCCGGGCTGGCGATGTCGCCCTTCCCCGTCGCGGTGAGCTTTAGCCCGGTGATTTCTCGCGCCGCCACCGAAAGCCGGTCGCTGTTGACCGTCAGCGACAGGTCGGGCGCGGTGCTGGCGCCTTGCGCGTTCAGCGCGAAGGTGATGGCGCCCTTGGCATCCCCGGACAGAAGCGAGATGTCGGCGAGCGCGCCCTTGACGTCGGCGCTGACCTTGTTGTCGGCGAGGCTGGCCTGCCCGTCGGCGCTGAATGCACCTGATACCAGCCTGATGGCGTTGGCGATAACATTGCCGTTGGCGTCGCGCTTCAGTGCCGCGCTGAGCTGCGTCCGCTCGGCGAGCACGCCGCGCACTGCCGCCGGCAGTGCCGCGGAAGCCGCAACCGCCCTGAGGTTGAGATCGATGGCGCCATCGGCCAGGGAGACCCTTCCATTAAAGCCGCTGTCCAGTACCTCGCTCGTTACCGAGCCGCTGTCGATGACGATGGTATCGGTAGCGAGATCGCCGGCGACCTTGGCAGTAATCTTTCCGGCGAGCAGCGGCGCGATGGTCGGATTGTCCAGGCCGATTTTGTCCGCCGTCACCGTGCCGGAGATCGGCCCTGTTCGGCCCTTCAGATCGAAGGCGTCGGAATGGAGCGCAAGCGCGATGCCTTCGGCCTTGGCGAGGTTGGTGGCGACCGACGGCAGTGTCGCGGAGATATTCAGCGTCGATTGCGTGCCCTGCCCCGCGACCTCCACCGACAGCGCCTGCAACTCGAGCTTGATCGGGCTCTCGGTGCTACCAAGCGCCAGCGGCAGGCTCGGGCCGGTCGAGGCCAGGTCGAGCGAAAAATCGCTGGCGCCGTTCGGATTGATGGTGCCGGCAGCCTTGCCGGAAATTTTGTCCCCGGCAAGCGTCGCGTTGTCGATGGCGACGCCACCGGCGGAGGAGAAGCTGCCTGCGGCATCGAGGTTGAGCAGCCCGAGCCCCGCCTGGCGGGTCTGGCTGGTCTCGGCGCCGCTGAGCTGCGCATCGAAACGAATGTCAGGGGCTGCTGACGGTCCCGTCACTTGCGCCGTTCCACCGAGCGTGCCCGCGGCGTCGAGGCCGGGTGAAAAATCATTGGCCAGGGCGGCCGGCAGCCCGGAAAACTCTGCCGCAAGATCGAGCGTCTGGCCGGCGGTGCCGGACATTGTCACCGATCCGCCACCGACATCGAGCATCAGTTTCTCGATTCTGGCGTTGCCATTGGCGATGCTCAGGGTCGACGGCTGCGCGATCGCCGCCTTGATGCCGCGAATGGTCGCTTCGCCGGAAGCGATCTCGACGCTTGTCGTGCCGTCGGCGATCTTCACCCTGCCTTCGGCCCTGGCCGGAATGCCGGCGACGGTGGCGCCGCCGGAAAACCCGGTCCAGTCGCCGTCGCGCCTCAAATCGACACCGATGCCGCTGATCACGGTGGCGCCTGATGTGACCGTATCGGCCTTGATCGTGCCGGAGATCGCCGGCGCCTTGAGAAAGTTGGCGACCAGCGCGTTGACGGCGATGGTCTTCGCCGCCAGATCGCCGCGGGAAATAGACCCGCTCGTCATATCGATGACTACCGTCGGCGCGCCACCATCATTCGAGAGGCGGATGCTGCCCTGCACGTCGCCGGCCGCCGTCTGCCCGGCAAGCGCGGCCAGCGGGCCGATATCGGGCGCTTCGAGGGTCAGCGTGCCGAGCGGCAGCAAGCTGTCGTCGAGCACGAGATCGCCCGAGACCTTGTTGTCGGCCAGCGACAGGCTAAGCCCGTTGAGGGAACGCGTTCCGTCACGCGTCACCAAAGATGCCCTGAGATCGAGCGGCTGGTCGTCGACGGACCCTGTCAGTGCGACATCGGCAGCGGGATTGACGATGTCGGCCTTGCCCGTCGCTGTCAGCTTGATCGTCTTGACCGTCCGGCCCGACGCGGTCAGGCTGTCGCTGTCGGCCGAGACCGAGAAATCCGGCGCCGAGCGCGCGCCGCTCGCCGTCAGCGCGAAATCGACGGCCCCGCCGACCGGTACGCCAACCATCGGCGACAGCACCGAGACATCGCCGAGCGTGCCCCTGATGTCGGCCTGGATGTCGGTGCCCGTCGCGCTGGCGGTGCCGCTGGCGCTGAGCGAGCCCGAATTGAGTTGCAGCGCATTGGCGGCAAACAAGCCTTGCGGGTCGCGGGTCGCGGTCGCCGAGAATGTCACGCGCTCGCCGAGAATCGGGCGGATCTGCGGCGGCAGCGCAGTCGAGACGGCATCGGCATTCATCTTGAGCGTCATCGCCAGATCGGCCAGCGTCACCCTGGATGTCACCGAGGCATTGAGCGCATCGCTGCGCAGCGTGCCTTGATCGACGACAATCTCGTCCTTGCTGACCGACCCGGCGAGGTCCGCGGTGACCCTGCCGGTCACCAGCGGCGCCAGCGTCGCCACGTCGGTGTTCAGGCCGCCGGCGATAAGCTTGATGGTGACCGGTCCGCTGCGGTCCTGGATGTCGAAGCCGTCGGAATGGATTTCGGCCACCAGATCGTCCACCCGCGTGCCGCCCGCCACCACCGAGACCAGGGACGCGCCGATGTCGATTATCGGCGCCTTGCCGCCGCCGAACGCGCGGGCCGTGGCGCCGGTGATCGCGACCGTCACCGGCTGCGCCGCGGCGCCGAGGCTGAGCACGATTGGTGGACCCTTGGCGGCGAGTTCCACCGAAAGGTCGCTGGCGCCGTTGGGGTCGATGCT
Source organism: Mesorhizobium sp. WSM4820 (assembly GCF_055811075.1). Classification (NCBI taxonomy): domain Bacteria; kingdom Pseudomonadati; phylum Pseudomonadota; class Alphaproteobacteria; order Hyphomicrobiales; family Phyllobacteriaceae; genus Mesorhizobium; species Mesorhizobium sp. WSM4820. Next base: position 198,287 of record NZ_JBVVQN010000006.1, read on the forward strand.
GCCCGCGGCGGTGCCATGCACGGCATCGCTGTCGATGCTGGCGCGCTCGACCTCGACGCCGCCCGTCACGATCGCGGTTCCGGCGAGGTCGAAGCTGGTCTTGCCGGCAAACAAGGATTTCAGATTGTCGGGCAAGAAGCGCTGGAAGTCGCCGTCGCCCTTGGCCTCGACATAGTTGCCCTTGTCGGTGAGCTGGTGGCGACCTGTGAGCTGGGTGACGATCTGGCCGTCGACGACGAAGGTACCGATGCCGCTCCAATTGGCGACCGGCCCGGTGCCGGTGACGACGATGTTGACCGGCGGCGCATCCGGCAATTTGAGCAGATTGGCGATGATGCCGCCGGCGGGCTCCGACGCCTTCAGATCGAGGTCCAGCTTGTTGTCGGCGGGCGCGAAATGGATGTTGGCGTCGAGCTTGCCTTGCTTGCCGTCGCGGCGGGTGATGTTGAGGCTGGTTGCGAGCGCCAATGGCGCCGCGTCGGCCTTGAACGATCCCCTGGCGGCGAGCTCGGCGATACCGCTGCCGGCCAGCGCCTGCCCGAGCGCGATTTCCGGCAGGTCGATCTGCTTGACGTCGAGTGACACCGGCAGCGTGCCACCTTGGCTCGGCTGCGTGCCGGCCACCGGCAGCCGCGCCAGTTCGATGCGATCGGCGGCGACGCGGCCGGCGCTGAAGTTCTTCGACAGAAGCGCCAGCGGCGACCAGTCGACCGCCACCTTGCGCGCCACCAGCCAGGCGCCCTGGCGATCCTCCAGCACCACATGGTCGACCGTCAGCGCGCCGGACCAGATGCCGTCGATGCCGCTGACCGTGACCTTCTGGTCATCGCTCGACGCCACGGTCGAGATGATGCCGGCGAGATTGGCGCGGCCGCGCTCGGTCTTGGTCAGCACGACGAGCGCACCGACCACCGCCGCCACCAGGACGAGCAGCGTGTAAAGGGCAATGCGAAGGATGCGCTTGAACATTGTCATCAAAACGCCTGGCCGATGCCGGCATAGATGCCGAAATCCGGGTCGTCGGGATCCGGGTTGAGCGGCACCGCCGCGTCGATGCGCAGCGGTCCGAACGGCGTAATATAGCGCAAGCCGACGCCGGCGCCGACCTTCATGTTGGAAAAATCCGGGAATTGATCGGTCGAGACGGTGCCGGCATCGACGAACGGCACGACGCCGATCGTGTCGGTGATGGCGATGCGCATCTCGATCGAGGTCTCGAAGATGGACAGCCCGCCGATCGGCTCTCCGTCGGCGTCCTTCGGACCGATGCCCTGATAGGCATAACCGCGCACCGAGCCGCCGCCGCCGGAATAGAAACGGCGGTCGGCCGGAACATCCTGAAGGCCGGCGCCGATGATCGAACCGATGGCGACGCGTTCGGCCAGGACGAACTTCGAGGCCGCGTCGAGCGCCTGATAGGCCGATCCTTCGCCCCTCAGCTTGACGAAGGCGGCACCGTTCAAAATGTCGTAGCTCGGCTCGGCATAGGCCAGCGCCCTGAATCCGGTCGTCGGGTTGAGCCGGTTGTCGCGGTTGTCGTAGACATAGCGCAGCGGAATGCTGGCGATCAGAAAAGTGTGCTTGCCGAAGGAATCGGTGATCTTCGAATAGTCGAGCGCGACCTCCGCCGAAACCGTCTGCTGCCTGTCGAGGTCATAAGACAGGCCCGTGCTGCCCTTGACCGAGAAACGGTCGTAGGCGTCGGGATGCTCCAGCACGGTGTTGACGTTGGCGAAGAATTTGGACGCCGGCCCGACCACGCCCGGCTTTTCGAACATGATGCCGGCATTGTAGTTGAGCTCGGTCAGTTCGTTGCTGCCGATGCCGCTGATTTCGCCCTCGATGCGCAGTTTTTCGGCACGGCCGAACAGATTGCGGTGACCCCAATAGCCTTCGAGGCCGAGCCCCTCGGTGTTGGAGAAGGTGCCGCCAAGACCGAAATAGCGCGGCTTGCGCTCGCTCACTTCAACGCCGATCGGGATGTTGCCGTCGGCGTCGAGACCGTCGGCCTCTTTCAGCGTGACGCTGTTGAAGACTTCCAGCCCGAGCAGCCGGTCGCGCGCCTCGTCGACCTCTTCCGGCGAATATTGGCGGCCGCGCTTCAGGCCGGTCATGTATTCGGTGAAAGCGCGGTCGACCTTCTCGGTGCCTTCGACCGTGGTGTCGCCATAGCCGGCAACCGGCCCGGCGGCCACGGTCAGCGCCACGTCGAGCGTCGAGGTGGCGTGATCGGCAACGATCTCGCGGGCGGTCACCTTGGCCAGCGGCCTGCCGTCCTCCTTGAGCGCCCGCACGATCGACGCCTCGGCCTTGAGCACGACACCGGAACCGGCATCGCCGCCGGCGATCAGGCCGAAATCGGCGCCCGACAGCCCCGCCGCATCGCCCTCCAGGCTGATGTCGCCAAGCGTGAACTTCGGCCCGGCCGCAATGTTGATCACCACCGGAATCGGCTGCGGACCCGAGAATTCGGCGTCGGGCGGCAAATCGTCGAGCGGCTTGCCTTCGATGGTAATGGTGACGACGCCCTCGTAGCGGGCGTCCGCATAAAGGGCGGCGACAAGCTGATCGCGGTCGGCACGCGCCTTGGCCAGCAGGCCGAGCGAACCGGAGACCGGACGTTCTTCGTCGTCCTTCAGCGCCGAGGCGTTTTCGAGTTTTTCGGCGAGATCCTCGTCGGCGTCGGGCGCCTCTATGGTCACCGCATAGCGCAGCGGATCGACGATGTCGGCATCTTCATCCTCCGACGATCCCCACAGCTTGATGCCGAAGATCTCGAAAGCGGCCGCATTTCCGCTCGCGCCAACCAGTGCAGTCGAGCATAGCAAGGCGGAAAGCAAGGCGAGCGAAAACACGCGCCGTGGCGCGGTTCCTCCCGACATCTGCCTTTCATACGCCGACATTACAACTCTACACTAGCGGCCAAAGCTAAAATTGGAATGAAGTTCTGAATTGCTCGTAAACGGGCCACAATCCAATTGCCACAATCCAACTGTCTTAAATGGACAGGGCTTGGAATTCACACCTTCTGCGTCGCCGCAAGAAAGCGTGATCCCTGTCCTGTGGAGGTACTACCGGTCATCGGCCGGAAAGGAAACCGTTGGCAGGCGGGAACCTGCCGCGTCCTTGTGTTGACAAGCTGGACCGAAGCTTGAACATGTCTGGACGTACGTGGACGTAACGTAAGCAGTGTCCGGAGGGGTGTCATGGCAATGCGCGCGGCTCGTGGTCTGTCGATTCTTTTCCTTCTCTTTTTCGCCTGGGGCAGTGTCGCGCAAGCGGCCGAAGCGCGCCGGGTGGTGACATCGGACAATTCCGATTACTTCGGCTTCGATCTCAGATCCGACCAGAACGTCAGCCTCGATCAGTGCACGACGACATGTCTTGGCGATCCCGCCTGCCGCGCCTTCACCTACAACCCCAAGGCCAAATGGTGTTTTCTCAAATCCGATTATAACACGCTGAAGCCCTTCAAGGGCGCGGTCGCCGGCAAGGTCGTCAACGTCGAAGGCGACCCCGACATCGGCGCGCCGCCGGCGCTCGCCTTCTTCCCCGCCTGGATGGCCGACCAGGCCCAGCAATACCGCAACAGGCTCACCGGCCCGGCCTACACCAAGCCCACCGAAGGGCTGACGGCGCTGCGGGAGGCGGCAAGGCAAGCGTCGCAGACCGGCGACCACCGCCTGGCCGTTCAAAAATACGAGGCTTTGGTTTCGGTATTGCCAGACGATGGCCAACTCTGGCTTGAACTGGCGCGGGAAACACTTGCCGTGCAGCCGACCGCCAACAGCGCCGAGGCGTCGACCCTGCCGGCGAACGCCACCTCCGCCGGCTTCAACGCCTACAAATTGCTGCGCACCACAAAAACCCGTGCCGAAGCGCTGGCACTGCTTGGCGACGGGCTCGATCGCCGCGACCTCGCTCGGCCGGCGCTGCAGGCCTACGAAGCGAGCCTCGCGCTGGTCAGTTCGCCCTGGGTCACGGCCGCCTATCAGGACCTCAAGGCGCGCAAGGGCTTCCGCGTCGTCGATCATACGGTCGACGCCGACACCAGCGCGCCACGCATCTGCGCGCAGTTTTCCGAAGACCTGGTTAAGACCGGCGTCGACTACGCGCAATTCGTCACCGTCGACAACGCCGCCCCCAAGGGTGTCGAGGCCAAGGACAAGCAGATCTGCGTCGAGGGGCTCGAGCACGGCCAGCATTACGACGTGACCTTCCGTCCCGGCCTGCCGGCCGCCATCGGCGAGGTGATCTCCAACCCGGTGGTGCTGTCGATCTATGTGCAGGACCGCGCCCCGTCCGCCCGTTTCACCGGCGACAGCTTCGTGCTGCCGGCCGGCGCTCGCCGCGGCATCCCGGTCGTCACCGTCAACATGAGCGCCGCCGAAATGAAGCTTTTTCGCATCGGCGATCGCTCGCTGACCCAGCTTCTGTCCGGCTACCAGTTCCTGCGCCAGCTTGACGGCTACGACATCTCCAACATTTCCGACCAGATGGGCGAGCCGGTTTGGCAGGGCCAGCTCGCCATCGCCAACGACCTGAACAAGGAGGTAACAACCTCCTTCCCGGTCGACGAAGCGCTGCCGCAGCGCAAGCCCGGCGTCTATGTGCTGACCGCGCAACCGGTCGACGAGAACGACGACGACTATGATTCGCGCGCCACGCAATGGTTCGTCGTCTCCGATATCGGCCTGTCGACCTATACCGGGCAGGACGGGCTGAACGTCTTTGCCCGTTCGCTCGCAACCGCCAAGCCGATATCAGGTGCTGAACTGACGCTGCTGGCCAGGAACAACGAGATCCTCGGCACCGCGACCACGGACGCGCAAGGCCGCGCCGTCTTCAACCCCGGACTGACGCGCGGCGACGGCGGCATGGTGCCGGCCGTGCTGACAGCCAAGCAGGGTGACAGCGACTTCGTCTTCCTCGACATGGGCCGCGCCGGCTTCGATCTTTCCGATCGCGGCGTCACCGGGCGTCCGGCGCCGGGCGCGCTCGACGTCTATGCCTGGACCGAACGCGGCATCTACCGCGCCGGCGAGGACGTCCATGTCGCAGCACTTGCCCGCGACAGCGCCGCCAAGGCGGTCGAGAACCTGCCGCTGACCTTCATCTTCACCCGTCCCGACGGCGTCGAGAACCGCCGCATCGTCAGCGACGGCGCATCGGCCGGCGGCCATGCCGTCGACCTGCCGCTCGAAGCCAACGCCATGCGCGGCACCTGGACGGTGGCGATCCACACCGACCCCAAGCAGGCGGCGGTCGCCAGCCAGATGTTTTTGGTCGAGGATTTCGTGCCGGATCGCATCGAGTTCGACCTGTCCTCCGACAGCCGCGAGATCGCGCAGGGCGAAACCGCCAACGTTACCGTCGACGGCCGCTTCCTTTATGGCGCGCCGGCCGCCGGGCTGGCGCTCGAAGGCGAACTGACGCTGTCGACCACCCGCGCCTGGGACCGCTTCAAGGGCTATTCCTTCGGCCTCGCCGACGAGCAGTCGGCGGAACCGTCAGTCACCCCGTTCACCGGCCTGCCGGTGGTCGGCGACGACGGCAAGGCGACCTTCCCGGTTTCCGTCGACCAGTTGCCCTCGACCACCAGGCTGGTCGATGCCAAGGTTACGGTCAGGATGCGCGAGACCGGCGGCCGCGCCGTCGAACGCTCGCTCAACATCGCCATCCGGCCGCAGGGCCAGATGATCGGCATCCGCCCGGATTTCGACGGCGACGAGGTGCCGCAAGGCGGCACGGCGAAGTTCGGCCTGATTGCCGTCGACCCCGACGGCAAGCGTGAGGCGCTGCAGGGCGCGCAATGGTCGCTGGTCAAGGTCGAACGCAATTACCAATGGTACCGCTCCAGCAATTCCTGGAATTATGAGCCGGTCACCTTCACCAAGTCGGTGGCCAGCGGCCAGGTCGACCTGACCGCCGACGGCGAGGCCACCGTCTCGCTGCCGGTCGACTGGGGCCGCTACCGGCTCGAGATCGAGACATCAGACCCGCGAGGCCCGGCGACCAGCTACGAATTCGACGCCGGCTGGTATGTCAGCTCCACCACCACCGAAACGCCCGACGGCCTCGAAATCGCCCTCGACAAGGACAACTATGCGGCGGGCGAAGTGGCCAGGCTCAAAGTGTCGCCGCATTTTGCCGGCGAGCTGCTCGTCATCATCGGCGCCGACAAGCTCCTGAAGACCGTCACCGCCAGCGTGCCGGCCGGCGGCAGCACCATCGACATCCCGGTCGGCGACGACTGGGGCGCGGGCGCCTATGTCACGGCAACGCTGTTCAGGCCGGGCGAGGCGCAGGAAACCCGCATGCCGGCGCGCGCGATCGGCGTCAAATGGCTGAAGGTCGATCCGGGCTCGAAAAAACTCGTGGTCAGCCTGACGCCGCCGGACAAGACCATGCCGCGCCAGCAGCTGTCGATCCCGGTTTCGGTGGCCGGCGTGCAGCCGGGCGCCAACGCCTATGTCATGGTCGCGGCCGTCGATGTCGGCATCCTCAACCTGACCAACTACAAGGTGCCGGATCCGGAGACCTGGTTCTTCGGCCAGCGCATGCTCGGCCTTGAAGTACGCGACCTCTACGGCCGCCTGATCGACGGCTCGCTGGGCACGACCGGCAAGCTGCGCAGTGGCGGCGACGGCGCCAACATCCAGTCGCAAGGCAGCCCGCCGACCGAAAAGCTGGTCGCCTTCTTCTCCGGTCCGGTCCAGCTCGACGCCGACGGCAAGGCGCGGATCGACTTCGACATCCCGCAGTTCAACGGCACCGTGCGCGTCATGGCCGTCGCCTGGACCGAGGACGGGGTCGGCCATGCCCAGTCCGACGTGATCGTGCGCGATCCGGTGGTGATCACCGCCGGCCTGCCGCGCTTCCTAGCGCCCGGCGATTCGGCCGTCATGCGGCTCGACGTCACCGACGCCGACGGTCCGGAGGGCGACTATGCGCTGTCGATCGACACGTCAGGCGATCTTTCGACCGGCGATGCCGCGCTGCCCGAAAAGCTGACGCTGGCCAAGGGCAAGCGGCAGACGCTGACCGTGCCGCTGATCGCCGAGGCGCCGGGCAACGCCTCGATCACCATCAAGCTCGCCCATGCCGACGGCACCGCTGTCGAGCAGACGCTCTATGTCCCGGTGCGCCCGGCGCAATTGCCGGTGACCACCCGCATGGTGGTCGACCTCAAGGACAAAGGCGGCTCGCTGCGCGTCGACAAGGAGCTCTTGGCGGCAAGCCTGCTCGACGGCGCTTCGGTCAGCGTCGGCGTTTCACAGGCGGCGGCCTTCGACGTGCCATCGCTGCTGATGACGCTCGACCGCTACCCCTATGGCTGCGCCGAGCAGACCACCAGCCGCGCCATGCCGCTGCTGTATGTCAACGAGATGGCGTCGGGCGCCGGCATGGCCAGCGACGCCGATCTGCACGGCCGCATCCAGGATGCCATCTACAAGGTGCTGAGCTACCAGGCCTCGGCCGGCAGCTTCGGCCTGTGGGGCCCGGGCTCCGGCGATTTGTGGCTCGACGCCTATGTCACCGACTTCCTGACCCGGGCGCGCGAGCAGAAATACGACGTGCCGGCGCTGGCGATGAACCAGGCGCTGAGCAATCTGCAAAACGCGATCGGCTATGACCAGGACGTCAAGGATCGCGGCAGCGAGATCGCCTATGCGCTCTATGTGCTGGCCCGCAACAAGAAGGCCTCGATCGGCGATCTGCGCTACTACGCCGACACCCAGCTCGAAGCCTTTACCAGCCCGATGGCCGTCGCCCAATTGGCGGCGGGCCTGGCGCTCTATGGCGACACGCAGCGCGCGGAAGCCACCTTCCAGGCCGCCCTGCAACTGGCCAATTCGAGCTCGGCATACGACTACTACAGGTCCGATTACGGCTCGCCACTGCGTGACGGCGCGGCGATGCTGGCGCTTGCCGCCGAATCCAAGCCGGTGCCGGCGATCGTGCCGGCGCTGATCAAGCGGGTGACGCAGGAACGCGCCGCCGTCAGATGGACCAGCACGCAGGACGAGTCCTGGATGCTGCTGGCGGCGCGTGCCCTGAAGGCCGGCAATGATGCGATCGCGCTGACCATCAATGGCGCGCCGCATGCCGGCGCCTATTCGGACCAGATCGCCGGCAGCGACATTGCCGACAGTCCGCTGACCGTCGCCAACACCGGCAGCAACCCGCTGCAGGCGGTCGTCACCACGGTGGCCTCGCCGATCCAGCCGTTGCCGGCCGGCGGCGACGGCTTCACCATCGGCCGCACCTACTACAAGCTCGACGGCACCGAAGCCAATGTCACGCAGGCGACCCAGAACGAACGCTATGTCGTCGTGCTCAATATCTATGAGCAGAACAAATGGCCGTCGCGGCTGGTGATCACCGATCTGCTGCCGGCCGGCTTCGAGATCGACAATCCGGGCCTGGTTTCCAGCGCCCAATTGTCGAATTTCTCCTGGCTGGCCCAGACCGACGCCGCCCATCTCGAATTCCGCGACGACCGTTTCGTCGCCGCTTTCAATCCGAACGACGGCGAAGGCGACCGCAACATCACGCTCGCCTATGTCGTGCGTGCGGTGACGCCGGGCACCTATGCCCATCCGGCGGCAACCGTCGAGGACATGTACCGGCCGCAATATTCGGCCCGCACCGCGACTGGCATGATGGAGGTCAAGGCGCCGTAAGGCAAAGATGGCGAACCATGGCGATGGCGATGCCCCTCATTGCCCTGCCGGGCATTTCTCCCCGTATAGTGACGGGGAGAAAGAGGCCTGCGCCGAAATTTTCGCCAAACTCGAACGCTGCAGAAAAGCCGCTGTGGGCCGTGACAGCCCCCTTCTCCCCGTCGCTAGACGGGGAGAAGGTGCCGGCAGGCGGATGAGGGGCAACGCGGTGCTCTCCAAGAAATTCCTGCGCCGTTCAGCCATCGCCGCCGCCTCCCTCTCCGGCTTCGTCGCGCTCGCCGCCGCCACCCTCTGGCAGCTCGACCGCGCCTTTCCGCCGCCGCTGCCGGCGGCGCTGACGGTATCGACCGAAGTCCAGGACCGCGACGGCCAGCTGTTGCGGGCCTTTGCCACGCCGGACGGCTATTGGCGGCTCGCCACCCGCCTCGATCAGGTCGACAGACAGTTCGTCGACATGCTGGTGACTTACGAGGACAAGCGCTTCTGGGACCATCGAGGCGTCGACGTGCTGGCGCTGGCCCGCGCCGCCGGCCAGTTCGTGACCAATGGCCGTATCGTCTCCGGCGGCTCGACGCTGTCGATGCAGCTCGCCCGGCTGACCGAACCGCGCGACAGCCGCAGCCTCGGCTCCAAGCTCAAGCAGCTGCTGCGCGCCCTGCAGATCGAGCGGCGGCTCAGCAAGCGCGAGATCCTCGAACGCTATCTGACGCTGGCGCCCTATGGCGGCAATCTCGAAGGCGTGCGCGCCGCCTCGCTGGCCTATTTCGGCAAGGAGCCGAAGCGGCTGGACGTCTCGGAGGCGGCGCTGCTCGTCGCGCTGCCGCAACTGCCGGAAAAGCGCCGGCCCGACCGCAACCTGGCAATCGCCCAAGCCGCCCGCGACCGGGTGCTGACGCGCATGGTCGCATCGGGCCTGCTCGGCGAGCGCGAGGCCGCACGTGCCGCGCTCGACGATGTTCCCGCCAGCCGCCGCCCGCTGCCGGCACTCGCCGCCCATGCCGCTTATGCAGTGCTGCCCCGGGCCGTCCCCGGCCACAAGCTGCGGCTGACGATCCGCAAGAGTGTCCAGGAAGGGCTGGAACAGGTGGCCAGGGATGCCGCCGCCAGGCTCGGCCCTCGCCTGTCCGTCGCCATGGTGCTAGCCGACGCCCGTACCGGCGACATCCTCGGCGAAGTCGGCTCCGCCGACTATTTCGACGCCAGCCGCTCCGGCTGGATCGACATGACCAGGATCGTCCGCTCGCCCGGTTCGACGCTAAAACCGTTCATCTACGGGCTCGCCTTCGAGCAGGGATTGGTGGCGCAGGAAACGCTGATCGACGACAGGCCGACGGATTTCTCCGGCTATCGGCCGAAGAATTTCGACATGGGCTATCAGGGCGACGTCAGCATCAGGCAGGCGCTGCAGCTGTCGCTCAACGTGCCGGCGATCAGTGTTCTCGACGCGGTCGGGCCGGCGCGGCTGCTCGCGCGCTTTCGGAAGGCCGGCGTCACGCCGATCCTGCCCGTCAACAAGGCGCCGGGTCTCGCCATCGGCCTTGGCGGCGTCGGCGTGACGCTGCGCGACCTCGTCCAGCTCTATGCCGGGCTCGCCAATGGCGGCAAGGCACACACGCTGCATGTCGGCACCGAGCCGGCGAATGCCGAGCGCTCGACCGCTACCATCCTCAACGATCAGGCGAACTGGCAGATCACCGACATATTGTCGGGCGTCAAGCCGCCCGAGGGCGCCGCCCGGCGCGGCATTGCCTACAAGACCGGCACCTCCTACGGCTACCGCGATGCCTGGTCGGTCGGCTTCGACGGGCGCTATGTGCTGGGCGTCTGGGTCGGCCGCCCCGACGCCGGCGCGGTGCCCGGCCTGTCCGGCTATGTCTCGGCCGCACCGATCCTGTTCGAGGGCTTTGTCCGCTCCGGCCTGGCTGCCGTGCCGCTGCCAGGCCAGATGGCCGGCGTCACCAGACCCAGGCGCGACGATCTGCCGGTGACATTGGCGCGCTTCGGTTCTGGCGCCGACGGCCTAGTCCAGGCGACGCCGACCGAGCCCGCGCCGACGATCATCTTTCCGCCCGACGGCGCCCACGTCGATCTCGCCGCCACCACCGCCGACGCCATGCCACTGGTGCTGAAGCTGCAAGGCGGCCGCGCCCCGTTCCGCTGGCTGGCCAATGGCAAGCCGCTGGTCGGCATCGACCGGCGGCGCACCGCGACCTGGCAGCCGGACGGCGCCGGCTATTCGACCCTGACCGTGATCGACGCGGCCGGGCGTGCGGCCAGCGTGAAAGTGTTCGTTGAATAGAATGCGCCAAGCGATTCAGGGAATTGGCTTTCCATTAGGTCGGCGAGTAAGCAGGACACGCTCGACTCCTCAGGCCATTGCCGAGGCGCGACCTGTCTCTAGATAGATTGCTTCATGTGCCCGGATTCGGCACTGCAGCGTTGCGCGGAAAGAATTTCTTCGTGATGCCGAAAGCCGGCGAAAAATTGCTTCATTAGGCCGAAAAAAGCAACATTGATTGCATCTAATTTCTACCAATTCAATAGATTGAGGTGATCTCAACGGAGGCGGAAATGACCAATCCTCATTTCAGGAAACTGCTCGGCGCACTGGTCGCCACATCTGTCCAGTTCGGCACGCTCAGTTTCGCGTTCGCCGATACCACCATCCTCAACGTGTCGTATGACCCGACGCGTGAGCTTTACAAGCAATTCGACGAGGCCTTCGCCGCCCACTGGCAGGCCGAGACCGGCGAGACGGTAACCGTCCAGCAATCGCATGGCGGCTCGGGCGCACAGGCCCGCGCCGTGATCGACGGCCTCGACGCCGACGTGGTGACGCTGGCGCTCGAAGGCGACATCAACGCCATCGTCGAGAAATCGAAGAAAATCAATCCCGACTGGCGGACCAAGTTCGAGAACAATTCGGCGCCCTACACCTCGACCATCATCTTCCTCGTCCGCAAGGGCAATCCGAAAGGTATCAAGGACTGGGGCGATCTGGTCAAGGACGACGTCCAGGTGATCACGCCCAACCCCAAGACTTCGGGCGGCGCACGCTGGAACTATCTCGCCGCCTGGGCCTATGCCAACGCCAAGGATGGCGGTGACGAGGCCAAGACCAAGGAATTCGTCGGCAATCTCTACGCGCATGTTCCGGTGCTCGACACCGGCGCGCGCGGCGCAACTGTAACTTTTGCGCAAAAAGGCCTCGGCGACGTGCTGCTGGCCTGGGAAAACGAGGCCTATCTGGCGCTCGACGAATTCGGCGCCGACAATTTCGATATCGTCTACCCGCCGACCTCGATCCTGGCCGAGCCGCCGGTCGCCGTGGTCGACGCCAATGTCGATGCCAAGGGCACGCGAAAAGTCGCCGAAGCCTATCTGAGCTACCTCTACTCCAAGGAAGGCCAGACGCTGATCGCCAAGCACCACTATCGCCCGTCGAAGCCGGATTTGGTGCCGGCCGAGGACCTCGCCAAACTGCCTGAGATCAAGCTGATCACCATCGACGATCCGCTTTTTGGCGGTTGGAAGAAAGCACAGCCTTACCATTTCGGCGACGGTGGTATATTCGACCAGATCTACAAGCCGGCCCAGTAGACCCGTTAAGCTAGATTCTAGATCAGGACGACATGACCACAGCACCCGCCAAGGCGGGGTGGCGGTTCAGACAGCCGAGCGTCATTCCGGGTTTCGGATTGACGCTCGGCTTCTCGCTTGCCTACCTCACGCTCATCATCCTCATTCCCCTGTCAGGGCTGATCTGGCGATCGGCCGCGCTTGGCTGGGCCGATTTCTGGGCGATCGCCACCGACCGCCGCACCATCAACGCGCTTGAAATCAGCTTTGGCACCGCCTTCATTGCCGCCATGGTCAATGTCGTCTTCGGCACGATCGTCGCCTGGGTGCTGGTGCGCTACAACTTTCCGGGCCGCCGCATCGTCGATGCCATGGTCGACCTGCCCTTCGCCTTGCCGACGGCGGTCGCCGGCATCGCGCTGACCACGCTCTACGCGCCGAATGGCTGGCTCGGCAGCCTGCTGGCGCCGCTCGGCGTCAAGATCGCCTATACGCCGCTCGGCATCGTCATCGCGCTGATCTTCATCGGCCTGCCTTTTGTCGTGCGCACCGTCCAGCCGATCATGGAGGAGATCGACAAGGAGGTCGAGGAAGTGGCCGCCACGCTCGGCGCCAATCGCTTCCAGACTATCGCCCGGGTTCTGCTTCCGGGCCTGGCGCCGGCCATCGTCACCGGTTTTGCGCTGGCTTTCGCGCGCGGCGTCGGCGAGTACGGCTCCGTCATCTTCATCGCCGGCAACCTGCCCTACAAATCCGAGATCGCGCCGCTTCTGATCGTCATCCGGCTGGAGGAATACAATTATGCGGCGGCGACCGCGATCGCGGCGATCATGCTCGCTTTGTCGTTCGTGATGCTGCTGGTCATCAATCTGGTGCAGACGTGGAGCCGCAAGCGCTATGGCTGATCCGGAGATCAAATCCTACGCACCGCACCACGAAAGCCAGTCGGCGGCAGTGACCGAAAGCCGCCCGGCGAAAGCCGTGCTGATGATCGTGACCTTTGCCTTCCTCGGCATTTTCCTGCTGTTGCCGCTGATCGTCGTCTTCAATGAAGCCTTCGCAAAGGGCATCGGTGCCTATACCGAGGCGCTGACCAATCCCGACACGCGTTCGGCGATCCACCTGACGCTGCTGGTGGCGGCGATCTCGGTGCCGCTCAACATCGTCTTCGGCGTCTCCGCCGCCTGGGCGATCGCCAAGTTCGAGTTCAAGGGCAAGGCCTTCCTGACCACGCTGATCGACCTGCCGTTTTCGGTATCGCCGGTCATTTCCGGCCTGGTTTATGTGCTGCTGTTCGGCGCGCAAGGCCTGTTCGGCGCCTGGCTGAAGGCGCATGGCATCGTCATCCTGTTTGCCGTGCCGGGCATCGTGCTGGCCACCATCTTCGTCACCTTCCCGTTCGTCGCCCGCGAACTGATCCCCTTGATGCAGGAGCAGGGCAATGGCGACGAGGAGGCGGCGCTGTCGCTCGGCGCCAATGGCTGGCAGGCGTTCTGGTACGTGACGCTGCCCAACGTCAAATGGGGGCTGCTCTACGGCGTCTTGTTGTGCAATGCGCGCGCCATGGGCGAGTTCGGCGCGGTCTCCGTCGTGTCGGGCCACATACGCGGACTGACCAACACCATGCCGCTGCATGTCGAAATCCTCTATAACGAATACAATGCCGCAGCCGCCTTCGCCGTCGCTTCACTGCTTGCGGGCCTGGCGCTGGTCACGCTGGTCTTGAAAACACTTCTCGAGATGCGCTACGGCGCCGAGCTCGCCGCGACGCGCGGACACTAGTGCATGTCGCCCAAAAGTGTGTAGCGGTTTTGGGGATGACGACATGCATGAAACAAAGATTTTGAAAAAAGGGACGGTTGATGGAAGTTCGCGTTGCCAACGTGCGCAAGGAGTTTGAGCGGTTTCCGGCGCTCCATGACGTTTCGCTCGACATCAAGTCCGGCGAACTGATCGCGCTGCTCGGGCCTTCCGGCTCCGGCAAGACGACGCTGCTCAGGCTGATCGCCGGGCTGGAGCGGCCGACGAAAGGCAAGATCTTCTTTGGCGAGGAGGATGCGTCGCAAAAGTCGATCCAGCAGCGCAATGTCGGCTTCGTTTTCCAGCATTATGCGCTGTTTCGCCATATGACGGTCGCCGACAATATCGGCTTCGGCCTAAAAGTTCGGCACGGGCCGTCACGGCCGTCGGCGCAGGAAATCCGCCGCCGTGCCTCAGAGCTTCTCGACCTCGTCCAGCTTTCCGGCTTGGAAAAGCGCTATCCGGCTCAGCTTTCGGGCGGCCAGCGCCAGCGCGTGGCGCTGGCCCGCGCGATGGCGATCGAACCGGCCGTGCTTTTGCTGGACGAGCCGTTCGGCGCGCTCGACGCCCAGGTCCGCCGCGAATTGCGCCGCTGGCTGCGCGACATCCATGACGCCACCGGCCACACCACGGTCTTTGTCACCCATGACCAGGAAGAAGCGCTCGAGCTTGCCGACCGCGTCGTGGTGATGAGCCAGGGCAGCATCGAGCAGGTCGGCACCGCCGACGAAATCTACGACACGCCGAATTCGCCCTTTGTCTACGGCTTCATCGGTGAATCGAGCGTGCTTCCGGTCAAGGTCGAGGACGGCCAGGTCTGGATCGCCGATCGCCCGATCGGGCTGTCGGCGCCGCAGGCGCCGCGGGGCGAAGCAACGCTGTTCTTCCGCCCGCACGATGTCGACCTGGTGGACGAATGCAATGGCTGCATCGCCGGCACGGTCGCCGCCAGCCGCCGCGTCGCCGGCACCAGACGGGTGGAGCTCGAAATCGGCGGCGAGCGCCAGCGGGTCGAGATCGAGCTGCCGGTCGACCATCCGGCGGCGCAGAAGAGCCGGGTAGCGTTCAGGCCGCGGCGCTGGAAGCTTTTTCCGGCTGCTTGATCCCCTTCCGGCGCTACTCAGCCAGTTCTCGACCTTCAGGCCCTTGATCCGGTTGAACTCTCCCATGTTGGCGGTTACCAGGGTGGTGTCCAGCGCGTAGGCGTGGGCAGCAATAAAAAGGTCGTTTTGGCCAATAGTGGCTCTGCCCGCCGGGTCTCGGATCATGTCGCTGACAAGTTGGTGTCCAGCATGAGCCGCATTAAAAAATTCTTTCGGATTTGACAGGCATGTCGTCGGTTCCGGGGAAGTCGTCCTCGGGACCGAGCGGTGGCTCTTGCGCCCATTGCGCGAGCCGCGCCGAGAGGCCAGTGTCGCGATGCAATCGTCTTGCCAACGCATGGGGACCGCTGCCCAGGTGCTTCGCAAGACCCCGGGTGAAAGAAAATCCTAGCAACGGCCTGGAATGGGAACATTTTTCTCGCGAGGGCGTGGTGAAGCCGCTCTGCGTGTCTCGTCGCCCACCATGCCTTGCCGCTATGGTGGGAATAAGCGCACTGCATCGGAGCCCTGTTTTCATGAAGCGATTTTTGCTTGGCGTCGCCACATTGGCCGGCCTGTTCCTCGCATCCTCCCAAGCCTGGTCGGCCGACAAATTGCTGAACGCGTCCTATGATGTCGGCCGCGAACTGTTTGCGCAGATCAACAAGGCCTTCGTCGCAGAGCACCCCGGCGTGACCGTCGACCAGTCGCACGCCGGGACGTCGGCGCAGGCGCGTGCCATCGCCGAAGGCCTCGGCGCCGATGTCGTCACCTTCAACCAGGTCCTCGACATCGACTTCCTGGTCTCGAAGGGGCTTATCTCCGCCGACTGGCAGAAGGACTTCCCCGACAACGCCTCGCCTTTCTATTCGCTGCCGTCCTTTTTGGTGCGCGCCGGCAACCCGAAGAACATCAAGGATTGGAACGATCTCGTGCGCGACGACGTCCAGGTGATCTTCCCCAACCCGAAAACGTCGGGCAATGCGCGCTACACCTATCTCGCGGCCATCGCCTACGCCAAGGAGGCCTTCAAGGGCGACGACGCCAAGGTCAAGGAATTCGTCACCAAGCTGTTCAACAACGTGCCGATCTTCGACTCTGGCGGGCGCGCCGCCACCACCACCTTCGTGCAGCGTGAGATCGGCGACGTGCTGATCACCTTCGAGTCGGAAACGCGCGGCGTCCGCAGGGAGTATGGCGACGACAAGTTCGAGCAGGTGACGCCCTCGGTCAGCCTGCTGGCGGAGTTTCCGGTGGCGATCGTCGACACGGTCGCCGACGAGCATGGCACGCGTGACCTCGCCAAGACCTATCTCGACTTCCTCTACACGCCGCAGGGCCAGGACATCGCCGCCCGCAACGGCCTGCGGGCTCGCGACGCGGCGGTCGCCACCAAATACAAGGCCGAGTTTCCCGACGTCCGGCTGCTGACGGTCGAAGATGTCTTCGGCGGCTGGGCCAAGATCCAGGCCGAGCATTTCGCCGCCGGCGGACTGCTCGACCAGACCTATGGCAGCCGCTGAGCCAAGCGATCTTCGAAATCGATAGAAAGCCGGCTTTTGCCGGCTTTCTTCGTTTTTCGCGCTCCGGACAGGTGATTTCCCGCACGTTCCTAGCGCGCCGTCCAAAACGTCACGAAGAATCAACGTGTTTGTGCCTACTGTGCCCGCGGACGGCTTGTTTCGCGAAACTGCATCGCGCGACAAAACGTCATGATTTGCACACAAACAACCGCCAGATGCGGGCGGTTGGGATTTTCATGAACTGAATCGGGCATGCTTACCAAAAAAGGCAAATACGGCCTCAAGGCCCTCGTACACCTGTCAGGCTTGCCGGTCGGCCAGCTGGCGTTCGTCAACGACATTGCCGTCGCCAACAACATCCCGAAGAAATTCCTGGATGCCATTCTGGGCGAATTGCGCAATGCCGGCTTCGTCCAGAGCCGCAAGGGCAAGGAAGGCGGCTATCGGCTCGCCCGGCCGGCCTCCGAGATCAAGATCGGCCATGTCGTGCGCGTCCTCGACGGGCCGCTGGCGCCGATCCCTTGCGCCAGCCGCACCCAATATCAGCGCTGCGATGATTGCGACGAGGCGACATGCCAGGTCCGGAACATGATGCTGGAGGTGCGCCATGCGATCGCCGAGGTGCTGGACAATCGCAGCCTCGCCGCCATGCGCGACGCCGACAATGACGATTTTCCAGTCGAACTGACGTCACAGATCTGATCTGGCGTCTTGAAGCGGAATCGGCGCCAGCGACCCCTCATGAATCCGACTCGAACAGGCTTGTTACGTCGGCGACGATATCGGTGATCGGGCGCGTCGCATCGAGCGTCAATGCATTCTCGTCGGCTGCCGGCGGTTCGAGCGTGGCGAACTGGCTGTCGACCAGGCTTGCCGGCATGAAATGCCCCTGGCGGGAGCCGACACGCTGCTTTGCGGTCGCGGGGTCGATTTCCAGGTAGAGGAACAAAATGTCCTGGCAAAAACCGCGCAGACGCTCGCGGTAACTGCGCTTGAGCGCCGAGCAGGCGGCGACGACGCTCTGCCCATCGCCGACCGGTCCGGCAATGCGCCGGCCGGTCGCGTCGAGCCAGCCTTCGCGCAATGCGTCGGTCAGCGGCTCGCCGCTTGCCATGCGCGCGACGTTTTCCGGTGGATGCAGCCGGTCGCCCTCGACGAAGACAGCGGCCAATGCCGCCGCCAGCGCTTCGCCGACCGCCGACTTGCCACAGCCGGCGACGCCCATCACCACGACGGCCGGTGCGGGCCGAATGCGATCGCTCTGCATTTGTGCTGTCTTTTCGTCCACGATGCGGGTCAGCGGCTGGCCGGCGCGCGGCCGTAAAGCAGGAGCATGGCGACGATGACGACGCCATAGATGATCTGCCGCCCCGCCTCCGGCATCTGCATGACGGAAAGAATGGATTGCAAAAGCGTGATCAGGATGACGCCCGCGACCGTGCCGAGATAGGAGCCGCGGCCGCCGAGGATCGAGGTGCCGCCAAGCACCACTGCAGCGATCGACGGCAGGAGATAGGCGTCGCCCATCGACTGCGCCGCCTTGGAGGCATAGCCGGCCAGAAGCACGCCGCCGAAGGCTGAGAGCCCGCCGGATACGGCGAAGGCGATCAGCACCACGCGCCGCGTGTCGATGCCGGAGAGGTAGGCGGCGCGCTCGCGGTTGCCGATGCCGTAGACCGTGCGGCCGAAGCCGGTGCGGGTCAGCACGAAAACCATCGCAGCACCGATCAGCGCCCAGATGACGACGGCATTGGGCACGCCCGGAATGGCAAAGCCGGTCGCCAGATAGCGCATCGCCCGGGTCGCCGAATCCTGTGGCGAGAAGCCGCCTGTATAGACCACCATCAGCCCTTGGGCGACGGCATTGGTGGCGAGCGTGATGATCATCGAGGGAATGCGCAGATAAGCGACGCCGATGCCGTTGACGATGCCGATCGCGACGCCGCAGAAAATGCCGAACGGGATCGCCAGCGCCACGCCGAGCGGGCCGTAGGCGGCGGCCGCACAGGCCATCATCGCGCCCGTCGCCACCGACCACGGAACCGACAGGTCGATCTGGCCAAGCAGGATGACCAGCATCATGCCGGTGGCGATGACGCCGAGAAACGACGCCACCTTGAGCTGCTGCAGCAGATATTCCGGCGACAGGAAGCTGCGCGAATAAAGGCTGCCGACAAACAGCAGCAACACGATGCAGGCAAAGGCGGTCAGCACCGCAGGGTCGGCGCGGCGGATGAATTTCGGCATGCGGCCGGCGATGCCGGCGATGGTCGTTTCGCTCACAGGAACCACTCCAGCCGGTTGCGGACCCTGAACAGGGCGAAGGCGCCGAGGCTGACGGCGATCAGCAGGATGACGCCCTGGAACAGCGGCTGCCAGAGCGGATCGAAATCGAAGACGAAGAGCAGGTCGCCGATGGTGCGGAAGGCGAGCGCGCCGAAAATCGCGCCGATGGCGCTGCCCTTGCCGCCGAACAATGAGACGCCGCCGAGCACCACGGCGGCGATCGAGAACAGCGTATAGGCATTGCCGCTGGCATAGGCCGCCTCGCCTGTATAGGTGAAGAAGGTCAGGAACAGCCCGCCAATCGCGGCCAGCAGGCCGGCCAGCGCGTAGGCGGCGAACTTGCCGCGGCGGATCGGCACGCCGGACATGTAGGCTGCCATCTCCGAAGATCCTGCGGCATAGGCCGCGCGCCCAAGCACCGAGCGGCTGAACGGCACCCAGACGACGAGCACGATGGCCAGCAGCGCCACCAGGCTCGCCGGCACCACGCCGAACAGCCGCCCGGTCAGCGCGTCGGCAAGATCCTCATTGACCGAACCGCCCGGGAACGGTCGCAGCAGCAGCGCGATGCCGAAATAGACCGCGCCGGTGGCGATGCTGGTGACGATCGGCTGCAGCCGTCCGTAGATGACGATGGCGCCGTTGATCGCCCCGCACAGCAGCCCGGTGCCGAGCACCGCGACGACACCGAACGCGGTCTCGATGCCGGTGCCGATGACCAGCCATGAGGCCAGGCAGTTGGTCAGCAGAAAGATCATGCCGACGGAAAGGTCGATGCCGGCGGTGATCACCACCAGCGTCTGCGCCATGGCGACGAAGGCAAGCAGCACGCCTTTGTTGGAAGCCGTCTGCACGACATTGGCGGTAAAGCCGGCCGGATGGTTCGAGGTGTAGATCGTGAACATCACGATGAAGATACCGAACGCCAGCAGCGTTCCGCGTTGTTCGGCAAGCCAGTAGCGCCAATCCTTCACGCGTCTGCTCCTCGGGCTGGCGTCTTCGCCATGCCTCTGACGGGCATCTCTTCGCCATGGATGTTGAGCGCGCTGGCGATCAGCGCCCGCTCGGTGATCTCGGCGCCGACCAGCTCGCGCTTGACCGCTCCGTCATAGAGCACCAGCACCCGGTCGCAGCAGCCGATCAGCTCGTCATAGTCGGTCGAGTAAAACAGGATCGCCGCGCCCTGGTCGGCGAGCTTGCGCATCAGCTGATACAGTTCCTGCTTGGTGCCGACGTCGATGCCGCGCGTCGGGTCGTTGAGCAGGATGATGCGCGGCTGCCGCATCAGCCATTTGGCGATGACCACCTTCTGCTGGTTGCCGCCGGACAGCGCGCCAACCGGGATGTCGAGGCCGGCCGTCTTGATCGCCAGCAGGGCGACCATTTCGTCGATCAGCCGCTGTTCGGCGGCACGGTCGATGATGCCGGCCCTGGACAACCGGTCGAGTGCGGCGAAGGAGAGGTTTTCGCGCACCGTCATTGGCAGCATCAGGCCTTCGGTCTTGCGGTCCTCCGGGATCAGCGCCATGCCGATCCGGTCACTGCGGGCCTTGGCAGGGCTGGCGATCGCCACCGGCTTGCCGTCGATCAGTATCTGGCCGCTGAGGCCGCGCAGCACGCCGAAGAAGGCGAGCAGCAATTCGCGCTGGCCCTGGCCGTCGAGGCCGCCGAGGCCGACGACCTCGCCTGCCCCGACCGTGAGCGAGATATTGTCCAGCCGGTCGGTCCACGACAGTTTTCGCGCCTCAAGCACCGGAGCGGTTATAGCCGGGGCGCGCACCGGCTTCGGTGGAAAAATATGGCTGTATTCGCGGCCGATCATCAGCTCGACGACTTCGTTGTCGCTCTTCGAGCCCGCAGCATAGCTGGCGACGTTGCGGCCGTTGCGGTACACCGTGCACTGGTCGGCCAGTTCGGCGATCTCGTTCATCCGATGCGAGATGTAGAGCAGCGCCAACCCTTCCGAGCGCAGCCGCTTCAAGACGCCAAAAATCTTGGCGACGTCGGCCGCGGTCAGCGCCGAGGTCGCCTCGTCGAGGATCAGGATGCGCGGCTTCCTGGCAAGTGCTTTGGCGATCTCGACCATCTGCCGTCTTGAAAGCGGAAGATCCTTGACCAGCGCCAGCGGGTGGATGTCGGCGGCGCCTGCACGCGCCAGGGCTTCCTCCGCGATGCGCCGCTGCGCCTTGCGGTCGATCATGCCGAACCGTTTCGGCGGATCGGAAATGACGATGTTGTCGGCGACGCTGAGTTCGGGGACGAGCGACAATTCCTGGAAGATGCAGACGATGCCGGCCTGGTTGGCCGCGGCCGGCGACGCGAAGCTCACCTCGCTTCCGTCCAGCATCATGCGGCCTTCGTCAGGCGCGACGACGCCGGCCATGACCTTGATCAGCGTCGATTTGCCGGCGCCGTTTTCGCCGAGGATAGCGTGGATGCTGCCTGGCGTGACCGAAAGCTCGGCCTTTTCCAGCGCCCGCACACCGCCATAGCGCTTGGATATGCCCTCCATGCGGAAGAGCGGAACCGCACCGTCCATCGGCCCCTCCCAAGGCGCTTGTTCTTCGGGACCGGCGCCACGGAATACCCGCGGCGCCGAGCGATCAGCCTACTGGTTCTCCTTGCTCTGGCCCATGATTTCCTGCGCGGTGAAATTGATGCCGCAGGTCGGGAAGGAATTGCCGACGAAGAAATTGTCGGACTGGTCGGGGAAATAGTCCTCGCCCTCCTTGAGGTTCGGATCCTCGACGATCGCCAGCGGCAGCTTCACCGCCTGCGGGACGACCTGGCCTTCGAGCGCGGCGATCGCCGTCTTGATGGCGACCGCCACCTGGGCGGGTCCGGTTCCGGCCGACGAGCATTTCAGCCCTTCTGAGGCAAACTTGGCGCAGAATTTGCGAAACCCATTCTCCGTTTCGCCGCCGAACGGCACGAACGGATGCTTGGCGTCGATCATCGCCTGGACGATGCCGGTGTCGCCGCCCTGCCCGGTGACGCCATCGAAGGGACCGTTGGTGGCGATCGCGTCGGCCGTAGCCTTTTGCGCGACGCCATCGTCCCATTTGCCGACGACTTCGGTGACCTCCCACTTCTTGCCCGAAGCGTCGAGGGCCTCATGGATGCCGTTGTGGCGGTCGGTGTCGACCGACGTGCCGGCAACGCCGCGCACCTCGAGGAGCTTGCCGCCATTGGGGATATGCTTGATCAGCCAGTTGGCCCACAACTCGCCAAGGCCTTTCTGGTCGACATTGACGTTGATGGCGTCCTTGGTGTCGAGGATGTTGTCGAAGGCGACCAGCACGACGCCGGCTTGCTTGGCGCGCTTGATGACCGGACCGAACGCCGTCGGATTCTGCGCGTTGACGACGATCGCGTCATAGCCGGAATCGATGAAATTGTTGATCGCCGAAATCTGCGCCGGCACGTCTTCGCCGGTCGAGACGACCTTGAATTCCTTGAGCTTGGCCGCGACCTCCGGCTGCGCCGCATAGGCTTTTGCCGTCTGCACCATCTGGATGCGCCAGGTGTTGGCGATATAGCCATTGGCGAGCGCGATGCGGTACGGGCCTTCCTTCTTGGGAAACTTGAAGAACTGCGTGTCGGCGGCCCATGGCGCGAAGCATTCCGGCTCGGCGGATGGGCCTGCGACGATTTCGGGTTCGGCGAGCGCCGACGAACTCAGCATGACGAATGCAGTGGCGGCGACGACGCCACCTACGAGTGACTTGATCATCGATATTCCTCCCAGTTGCAGTTTCTGATTGTTCTACGCGTCTCGCGTGCCTGGCTCGGCACCTCCTGCCTTGCCGTCGCGCTTTCAGGGTGGCCGAATGCCAACCCGATCTCCTCCCTCGTGGCTCAGTAAACCGGAATAAAAACTATCATATTATCCATAATAAACAAGCATCAGCTGTCGCTTATATATAATAAACAGACTTTCGCTGTTTCGCGAGCTTTCGCCTGGATATAACTGGTAGCGCTACCATGACGTAGAGTAAAGCGGCATTTGGCGATGCCTGCAAGCGCTTTCAGCGGCCAGTGCTTTCAGCGGCCAGTGCTTTCAGCGGCCAGTGCTTTCAGCGGCCAGTGCTTTCAGCGGCCAGTGCTTTCAGCGGGAAGTGCTCTCACGGCGCTTGAGTTCGAAGCCAAGGTCTACGACCGGTTGTTGCGGCCGCTTGCCTGCAATCGCCGCGAGCGCCATGGCGACCGACAGCCGGCCGATCTCGTAGCGAGGCGTCCGGACGCTGGTGACCGAGGGGAAAGCCACTTCCATCATATCGAGATCGTTGAAGCCTGTGATGCCGATCGTCTTCGGCACGGCGATCGAGGTGCGGTGGCACTCGAACAGCGCGCCGAGCGCGATGTCGTCATTGTTGCAGAAAATCCCGTCCAGCGTCGGCATCTTGGCCAGCGCGTCGCGAAACAATTCGCGCCCGAGCGTCACGCTGGACGGCACCGGCGTGGTGGTGACAAGCCGCGCGTTGAACAGGCCGGCCGCCTCCATCGCCGCGCGATAGCCGGCCAGACGCCGCTGCGAGCGCGGGTCCATGCGCGCGCCGATGAAGCCGATGCAGCGATAGCCCATTTCGATCATGTGCTCAGTCGCCGCCCTGCCGCCATCGAAATGCGAGAAGCCGACCATCATGTCGACCGGATCGGGGCCAGTCTCCATGACCTGCACCACCGGGCAGCCGGCCGTCTCGAGCAGTCTTCGCGAAACTGGCGTCTGGTCGATGCCCGCCACGATCAGCGCCGCCGGGCGCTGCGGGCCGAACACCTGCAGCAGCCGTTCCTCCTCGAGGCCGGAATAATGGGTGTTGCCGAACTGGATGCGGTAGGAACTGTCGGACAGGCTGTCATAGATGCCGCGCAGCACTTCGGCAAAGACGCTGTTGGTGAGCGACGGCACCAGCACGCCAAAGACCTCGGCGCGCGCCGAAGCCAATGCTCGCGCATTCGGATCGGGCAGATAGCCGAGCTCATCGACAGCAGCCTGGATCTGGCGGCGCAGATCCTCCGAAACGCGCTCCGGCTCGCGCAAGGCACGGGAGACGGTAATGGCGCCGACGCCGGCCTTGCGCGCGACATCGGCGATCGTCGGACGGCCGCCGCCACGGCGCGAGCGCGGTTTGGTCATAGCCTGGTCCCGAACGCGGCGCCCTCGCCGAAGCGCGACCGCGAAATGCTGTTCAGCGTCTTTGCCACTGTCGCCATGCCAATCCGACTTTGCCGCACCCGACTTGCCACACCCGTCTGGCGTCGCGCAGCCTTACCCCATTGTCAAGCGAACCGGGCAGGACGCTACCCGAACTCGGGTAGCGCCACTGTTTGAATTTCGGCTGTGGGTGGTGAGCGGGCGTCTTGTCGTCCACCGTGCTCAGTCTTCTACGCCGTGCGTCGTCCGCTGCGCCAGTTCGTGGCATAGGGCAACGCGAACAGATAGAGACCGCTGAGCATGAGCAAGCCGAGCGGGATCAGCGGCATGAGATATACCCAATAGGCCGGCTCGACACCTACGCCCAAGGTGATGAAGATGGCAGCGACGACCGCCGTAAAAATGATCGACAGCCAGCGGTGGAATTGCCGGATCCATTTGTTCCAGTTCATTTGGGACCTCCTCAGAAGACGAGCTGCACGCCCGCTTGGCGGCTTTTTTGCTACCTTGTTTCGTTGACAGACGTCTTGTTGGGCATTGCGTTCGCCCGCAGATGCCTATGGCGCCGGCACGCCTATTCTATTCGCGCCAGGACCTGCTCCAGCTTCGCAAAGAACCGCTGCCATCCGTGTTGGGCGCCCTGATAGTACTGCTGCTGATCCGGCCGGAAGCCCAACTGCTCCATGCGCAGATGGGTCCCCGTGCTCGTAGGGGTGAGCGTCCACGTGACGACACTTCTGAGATCCTTGGTATCCCACGTGTAAGACAGCGTCTTGTTGGGCTCGACTGCCTGGACCTGACAGTCGACCGTCCCCCAGTCCGCGCTCAGATTGAAACGGTGCCCCTCGTCTGGCTTGAAATCGTTCTTCATCAGCCACTCCTCGATCAGGTGTGATTGGGTGAGCGCGCGCCAGATCTTTTCCGGCGGAAAAGCGACCTCCCGTTCAACAATGACGGCGCGCGTTTCGGTCTCGGTATTGATCATTGGTCCATCCTTTTGAGCAGATCTTCGAGGTTGTCGAACCGGCTTTGCCAGAACCCAGCCATTTGGTTTGTCCAGTCGATCAGCGGCGCCAGGGCGCCGAACTCCGCGCTGTAGCGCGTGTTGCGGCCTTCGTGGCGGTCGCGCACCAATCCGGCCTGCTTCAGCACCCCAAGATGCTTTGACACGGCCGGTTGTGAGACCCCGGCCCGAGCGGTCAGGGCCGCGACGGTCTGGTCTCCGTCGCGACACAGCCGCTCGAAGATGGCCCGTCGCGTCGGATCGGCAAGCGTTTTGAAGAGGATCTCGTGGGGCTGTGACATGGCGATCGATAACTCTCTGGCTATTGAAAACCAATAACCGCCGAGATATGTGTAAGTCAAGCAGGAACCTGGACCGGGCTCCGCGTCACGGGGGGCTCACCCCATGTCGCTGCCATCGCTCTGGGCCAGCGGGGTCAGTGCTCAGGCCATCGCCGCGGCGCTGCGTCGCGCCTTCCACAACAGCAGCACCATGGCCGCTATGTTCAGCAGGTTCCAGGCGATGCCGTTGAGGAACGCGGCGGCGTAGGAGCCGGTCAGATCGTAGATCCAGCCCGACATCCAGCCGCCGATTGCCATGCCGAAGATCGTTGCCATGATTACGATTCCGACGCGCTGGCCGGCCTCTTTGGCGGGCATGTATTCGCGCACGATGATGGCATAGCAAGGCACGATGCCGCCCTGCGACAGGCCGAAGACCAGCGAGACGACGTAAAGCGACGCGAGCCCGTCGAAGGGGATGTAGAACAACAGCGACAGGGCTTGCAGCACCGAGCCGATTAGCAGGGTTTTCACGCCGCCGATGCGATCGGCAAGGAAGCCGGACGCCAGCCGGCTGACGACGCCCGCCGCCATCATGATCGACAGCATGTCGGCGCCTCGCGCCACGCCGTAGCCGAGATCCATGCAATAGGCGACGATATGGACTTGCGGCATCGACATCGCCACGCAGCAGCCAAGGCCGGCGACGACGAGCAACACCTGCAGCGCTGCCGGTGACAGCGTGATCGGCTGGACCGGCCGGCTGCCGGGTGAACCGGGAGCGGCGGCATGTGGTGCGCCGCGCCTGAGCAGCATGATCAGCGGCAGCATGGTGGCGAGGCAGACGACGCCGATTGCGGCATAGGTGAAGCGCCAGCCCTCGCTCTGTATGACGTAGGGCATTGCCAACGGCCAGATCACCCCGGCGAGATAGCTGCCGGCGGCGGCAGCCGTCACCGCGACGCCGCGGCGGCGGTTGAACCAGTGCGAGATGTCGGCGATCAGCGGCCCGAAAATCGCCGACGTGCCGACGCCGATCAAAAGTCCCTGGACAAGGGTGAACTGCAGGATCGAAGTGGTCAGCGACGCCAGCAGGAACCCGGTACCGAGCGTCACCGAGGCAATGAGCGCCGGTATCCAGTAGCCGATGCGGTCGATGGCGCGGCCGACCAGCACATTGCCGACGGCGAAACCGGCCATGGTCGCGGTATAGGGCATCGAAGCGGCGGCGCGATCGACGCCGAATTCGGCCTGCATGGCGGGCAGCACCACGACCACCGCCCACATGCCGACACCGCCGATCGTCGCCAGCAGCATCGAGATGCCGAGCCGCAGCCAGGCATAGGCGCTGTCTATGCCGGGGCTGCTCGGCCGGCTGGAGGCGGTTGTGGTCAAGGCGTTTCCTGTCCGCGGTTGTGCGCAAGTCGACGTGTTCGACACCACTATCGGCACATTGGCGGCGCCGTGCAGCGCCACATCCGCAATTGCGTGGCTCCAGGGATTTTGAGCTGCAGTGGAACGGTGGCCGCCGTCCCGGAGTTTTTCATCAAACTTGCCAATAGGCCAATAGAAGGGAGAAGGAGCTTGTCATGACCGCGAAAAGGAAATGGTCGGCCGAGGTCACCGAGCACAGCGATGCGCTGGACCTCGAGGAACATATCTTCGAATCCCACGACCCCAAGAAGATCGCAGCCTCGCTGAAGCGATCGGCCGAGCACAGCGACCGGCGCAAGGCCGAGCCGTTCCAGTCCGCCATGTCGATGCTGAATTTCTACATCAACCGCGCCGGCACGAACCTGCCGGCCAAGCAGAAGAAAGTGCTGGAGGACGCCAAGGACGAACTGCGCGCCGCGTTTGGCCGCCCGAGAGAACACTGAGACGCCTGCAGGACAACGAAGGCATAGGGGCCACGGCAGCCAAATACAAAAGAGGCCCGGTTGCAATAGGCCGGGCCTCGGTGTGTCCAAGCTATGGTTCAACCGCAGATCCAGATCTTCTTCCAGAAAATGCCATGGTTGGTGAAAATCTTCTTCTTGGTCCAGCAGCTATAGCCGGGATAATCATAGACGGGATAGTAGTCGTAGAAGCCGAAACGCTTGTGCCAGCGGTGGCCGTGACCGTGGCCATGACGATGGCTGAGATGGCCGACCTTGATGACAAAGTCGCCGGCAGCCTGGCTCTGCTGCCCAGTGTTGCCGAAGGCCGCCGATGGTGTGTTGCCGAAGGCCGCCAATGGTGCTGCGGAAGCCGTCGATGCGAGCGCTGCGATGGCGATGGTGGCTGCTGTTGCGATGCCGATAAGTTTGCTGGTCATGTTCGTTCCTCCCTGGGTTTCGCGAAGAGCGCCAATCGCCCTTCGATGGAGACGATCATGCCGTGTCCCGAATTTTTACGATGTGCATTCGGTCACATCATCAACCTGGGCGCTCTTTGCTTGCCAGTCCGGCACGACGCGGCCACTATGTCCCGGAAGGGCCAGCGTCACTTTTTTTCGGTGGCGGGTTGGGAAGATGACCGATCTGGATGCCATTCCAGTGTTCGAGACACTCGACGCCGATACGCGCGTGCGTATTTCGCAGCGCTGCAGACGGATGAGCGTCGACGCCAATCAGATGATCATCGATTTCGAGGATCCGAGCACCGATGTCTATTTCCTGATGTCGGGCCGGGTCCGCATTCTCTATCGCTCTCCAGTTGGCAAAGAGGTGATCCTTGGCGAGTTGGGAGTGGGTGGATGTTTCGGCGAACTGGCGGCCATCGACGGCCGGCCGCGCGCTGCCAATGTCACCGCGCTCCACCGTTCAGAACTGGTGGTGATGCCTGCTCCGTTCTTTTCAGGGTTGCTCCACGACAATCCGGCGTTCGCCCTGCATTTCCTCGCGCTGCTGGCCGAAAGGATACGGAGCCTGAACACGCGCCTTGCGGAATATTCGTTCCTGCAGGTGAGGCCGAGGCTTTTGTGCGAATTGCTGCGCCTGTCGCGGCTGCGAAGCGGCAGCAGCGGTGAGCGGATCATAACGCCACCGCCACTGCAGAACGACCTCGCCGCGCGCATAGGTTCCCGCCGTGAGGTGGTGTCACGCGAATTATCGGCGCTTGTCCGGGACGGGCTTGTTGCGAAGGCGCGCGGCGCGCTCGTTCTTACAAACCCGGCAGAACTCAACCGGCGTATCTCGGTTGCGATGAATGCCTGACGATGGCTGGGCTGCACGAACTGACCCCGAAGAGCCGATCGCGCCGGCGTCAGACCCCGCCCTGGATTTCGCGCCTTATCCAATTGGGTGTCACGGCTGACAATCCCGATATCCGCCGGCGGCAGATTTTCACCAATATCGGCGCATTCGCCATCGCGCTCAACGCCTTCTCGCATCTGCTGCTGAATGCCGTCCTCTTCCCCTGGGCTTTGATGCCGCTGCATATTTACAATGCGGTGGTGACCGTTCTTGCCCTGTCCGTGCACCGGCTGCACCGGCTGCAACGCTATGGTGAGAATCTTGGAGCGATCGCCCTGTCGACGCTGACCATCGGCGGCCATACTTATGTGGTTCTGGCGCTCGGTCTGGACAGCGGCCTTCAGATCTACTTTACGCTTGCCGCTTTCCTGCTGTTCATTTTCGGCATCGAGCAATGGCGGCAGTTCTTGATCTTCTACGCAGCGGCGTTCCTGGCCTTGATCGCGACGCTTTACTTCGGGCGCCCGACTGGCTTCGTAATGCCCCAACAGGCCGGTTTTCGGGAAACGCTGGCGGTTCAGGCGCTCATAAACACGATGATCATCAACCTCCTGTTGATCGCCTACGCCCTCACCGCTCTGCGCCGTGCCGAGATTGAGCTTTCACAGGAATTCGCCCGCTCGGAATCGCTGATCGAGGTGATATTGCCCCGGGCGATAGCGGCGCGCCTCAAACGCGGAGAAGAACGGCGCATCGCCGACAAAGTACCATCGGCGAGCATCATGTTTGCCGACCTCGCCGGCTTCACAGCCGCAGCCAATGCAGTCGGACCCGATGAGCTGGTCGGATGGCTGGACGAGTTGTTCTGCAGCTTCGATGGACTCTGCACAAGCAACGGCGTCGACAAGATCAAGACGATCGGCGACAGCTATATGGCCGTCGGCGGCCTCGACGGCGACGCTCAACGCGGCGCCGTCGCGATCTGCCGGCTGGCGCTCGAGATGCAGCATGAAATGAGCCGGCACAAGGCATTGGGAGGCCACCGGCTCTCCTTGCGGATCGGCATCCACAACGGCGTGGTTGTCGCCGGGGTGATCGGTGACCTGCGCGTCTCCTACGACGTTTGGGGCGACGCGGTGAACGTCGCGCAGCGCATGGAGGCTCATGGCGAGCCCGGCCGCATTCAGGTCTCGGCTCAATTGATGGCGATGGTCGGCCATCGCTTCGCCTTCGAGCGCCGCGGCAGCATCGCCCTTAAGGGATTGGCTGAAACCGAAGCCTGGTTTTTGACCGGTGCGCTTGCCGATGCCGACAAGGAGATTGCGAACGGGGAGATCGCGAACGGGGAGATTGCGAACGGCGAAATTGCGGGCGGTGGAGAAAGAAGATGAAGCGCTGCAGTGGTCCGGCGCGCTTTTTCAGCGCGACTTGATGACGCTATCTGTATTGGCCAACAGCTTGCGCACCGCGTTGCGTGCCGCATCCGGCCGCTGCAGGCGGATGTTCCTTTCGATCGCCTCGTGCAGTTTCTGCGCGTGCTGCAGATCGTCCAGTTCCCGCGTCGTATAGGCGAACAGATGATCGAACGCCGATTCGATCAGCACGCCGAGCGGCACCAGGAGGTCGTTGCCGGAGGCGCGCAGGATCGCCAGATGAAAACGCGTATCGGCGCGCGTGCGCTCCTGCAGCGTCGCCGCCGCGCCCATCTCCCGGCAGGCCCGGCTGATCTCGGCCATCTGCTCGTCTGTGCGCCGCATCGCGGCAAAGGCGGTCGCTTCCGGCTCGATGATGTGGCGGAACTCCTGCACCGTCTTCAGGAACACCTCGCGGTCGGGCGAGGTCGCGTACCAGGCCAGCACGTCGCGGTCGAGCAGGTTCCAGCGCTCTTTCGGCTCGACCCAGCTGCCGATCTTTGGACGCGACGCCAAAAGGCTCTTGGCCATCAGCATTTTGATCGCTTCGCGCACCGCCGAGCGGCTGACGTCGAAAGTCTCGGACCATTTGGCCTCATTGGGCAGGATGGTTCCCGGCGGATAGTCGCCGCGCACGATCCTGAGACCGATTTCGTTGGCTAGCGACGCATGCACGCTCGCCCCAGGCATACGCGCCGTATCGGCACGGCGAACGACAGCCGGGCGCTCGGCCGACGCCGCCCTGGCCGGTGTTTTTGGCTTATTCGGCTTGCCGTCCCGCATGCGTTCACAAAGTCCGGATTCCGAAAGCTGTCAAGCACCGCAACAGCCTCGGGCGGCAAAGCCTGCTTCTGTGCACAGATCAGCCGGGATGCATCGGCCTCGTCATGCCGTCCTGACGTATTTCCGCCAGCTGTGTTCCGGGCGGAAGCCGAGCATATCCCGCGCCTTGCGGTTCGAGAGCAGCGTCTCGTATTCGCCGAGTTCAACCTTGACCGGCACGCCGGGATAGAACCGCTTCAACAGTTCGGCCGTCGGCAGGTCGGAGGAGGTGTCGTCATTGGCGGCGTTGAACACCTGATAGCCGAGCCCGTCCTTCTCGATGGCGCGCAGCGTGATCTGGCCGAGGTCGCGCGCGTCGATATAGCTCCAGGCGATCCGCTTGCGGAAACCTGGATCGGCGAACCATTTCGGGAACAGCGAATATTCATGCGGCTCGATGACGTTGCCGATGCGCAAGGCGTAGATGTCGATGCCGCTGCGCAGCGCGAAGGCGCGCGCCGTCTTCTCGTTGACGATCTTCGACAGCGCATAGCTGTCCATTGGATCGACGTCATAATCCTCGTCGAGCGGGAAATGCGTCGGGTCGCGCGGCTCGTTGGCGAAGACCAGCCCATAGGTCGTCTCGCTGGAGGCGATCACCACCTTGCGGATGCCGAGTTTTGCCGCCGCCTCGATGACATTGTAGGTGCCGAGCGCGTTGATGCGGAACACCTCGTTGTCGGGCGTGATCATGATGCGCGGGATCGCCGCGAAATGCACTACGGCATCGACCGGCTGCGCGCGCAGCGACGGGTCGAATTCATGCAGGCCCATATAGCTCGACAGCGCATTGAACACCTGCCCGCTGTCGGTGATGTCGGTGATCAAGGTGCGCACCTTGGGATTGTCGAGCGGCTTGGTGTCGATGTTGAGCACCTGGCAGCCCTGCTCGACCAGATACTGCACGACATGACGCCCAGCCTTGCCGCTGCCGCCGGTGAACATGATCCGCTTCGTCATTTTGCTCTCCACATTCTCCAGGATTCATGTGTATTGTCAGACAATATCGAACTCTGCAATCGTCTGCCAACCGCTTGCGGCAAAAACCCGCTTCAACAATTCGCCTGCAGAAGTGCGGCGCCGTCATCGAGACCGCAACAGGGATTACACGACATGAACACCACCGCCGCGAGCGAAAAGATCGGCTTCATCGGCCTTGGCCTGATGGGACACGGGATCGCCAAGAACATCGTCGACAAGGGCTATTCCCTGACGTTTCTCGGCCGCAAGAACCGCGCACCGGCGCAAGACATGCTCGACCGCGGTGCGAAGGAAGCCGCAACCTCGCGCGAGGTGGCAGCGGCATCCGATATCGTCTTCGTCTGCGTCACCGGCTCGCGCGAGGTCGAGGCCATCATCCGCGGGCCGGGCGGCCTCAAGGAAGGCTTGAAGAGGGGTTCGGTCGTCGTCGATTGCTCGACCTCCGACCCGACTTCGACGGTGGCGCTTGCCGCCGAACTCAAGGGGCTCGGCGTCGACTATGTCGACCCCCCGCTCAGCCGCACCCCGAAGGAGGCTTGGGAAGGCACGCTCGACGCCATGGTCGGCGCATCCGACGCGGTCTTTGCCCGGCTGAAGCCAGTGCTCGACACCTGGGCCGGACGTATCGTCCATATCGGTGACACCGGCGACGGCCACCGTATGAAGCTGCTCAATAATTTCATCTCGCTGGGCTATGCGGCGATCTATTCCGAGGCGCTGGCGCTGGCCGAAAAGGTCGGCATCTCGCCGCCGCGCTTCGACAGCGTCATCCGCAACGGCCGCATGGATTGCGGCTTCTACCAGACTTTTATGCGCTGGACGCTTGAAGGCGACCGCGATGCGCACAAATTCACCATCGCCAACGCCTTCAAGGACCTCACCTACCTCGAATCGATGGCCGGTGCCGCCGGCATCGCCAACCCGCTCGGCAACGCCACCAAGAACGCCTTCGCCAGCGCATTCGCCGCCGGGCCCGCCGATCAATATGTGCCGATGCTGGCGACGCATATCGGCAAGGTCAACGGCGTCGATTTGACGCCGACGAAGGATGGGAAGAAACAGACGATCTGAGGCGATCGCCGTCCCTTCTCCCCTTGTGGGAGAAGGTGGCCTGGCGAAGCGAGGTCGGATGAGGGGTGTTCCAGGGAACGCCAACGCCTCATTTCTTCCAATACCCCTCAACCGTCTTGGCGCTACGCGCCAATCCACCTTCTCCCACAAGGGGAGAAGGAAAGGCGTATGAAACACCGCCGCGACCGGCCGATAACCTCGTCGGTATTGGCGAGCAGCCTGTGCACGGCACTTCTTGCAGCCGCCGGCCGCCGGAGGCGGATGTTCTTCTCGATCGCCTCATGCAGCGCCTGCGCCCGAGGCTGGTCGCTGGTTTCGCGCGTGACGAAAACGAAGAGATGATCGAGCGCCGATTCGACCAGCACGCCCAGCGGCACCAGCAGGTCGTTGCCCGAGGCGCGCAGGATAGCCAGGTGAAAACGCGTGTCGGCGCGGGTGCGCTCCGGCAGCGTCGCCGCCTCGCCCATCTCCCGGCAGGCCTGGCCGATCTCGGCCGTTGCGGACAGATTTGCCACTGATTGAAAGCACACATCGCGGCGACCACACTGGGAGTCGCTCGCGACTCAGCGCGATCAAAGCCATCACGATCGAGACGAGAGTCGCAACCGTACGCGCCCGATTTGGATTGTGCGTCAGAGCATTGGCAGGATGTTCTGGTTGAGGCGGAACAGATTGTCCGGATCGTATCTGTGCTTGATCTTGGCGAGCCGCGCGTAGACCTCGGCTCCGAAGGCGTCGCGCACGAGATCCGCACCTTCGCCATGGCCTGGGAAGTTCAGGTAGAGGCGGCCGGTCGAGTAGCGCTGCATGTCCTGCCAGAAGCTGCGAACCCAGCCGATGTTCGCATCGTCATCGTCAGCGCCTGGCCAGATGGCGTCGAGGCTGAGCATGAAGGGCATGGAGCGGTCGCCGAAGGCGGTCGCATCGGCTGCAACGCGCTGGACGAAACCGCCGAACTTCCAGATCGAGGCGAAGGTCATCTCGGAGGGCCGCTTCGCCATCCGCGCGGTGATCTCCCCGATGACCTCGTCGTCGAGGCGCGAGAGGTAGGTGGATTTCCAGTAGCAGCGGTCGCGGCCTTTCGGGAACAGGCCGTCATAGAGCGCCTGGATGGTTCGATACGGCATGCGACCGCTGAAATCGACGAGCGGTTCGCCAAAGCTGCGCAGCGGAGCCACGACGCGCTCGCCCTCGTCCGCCGGTCCGTCATAGACATGCGCAAGCGCCAGGACGCGGCGGCCCCAGGCGTGTTCGGGAACGGAGGGGTCCTCCGGCATGGTGGAGAACTCGGCCAGCCCGCTCAGGCGGTCGGGGGCGGTTTGCATGAAGTCGCGCCAAAGCGGAATGATCTCGTTGGCGCGCTCTTCCGGATAGGCAGGACCGCAGAAC
Organism: Mesorhizobium sp. WSM4820; assembly: GCF_055811075.1. Classification (NCBI taxonomy): domain Bacteria; kingdom Pseudomonadati; phylum Pseudomonadota; class Alphaproteobacteria; order Hyphomicrobiales; family Phyllobacteriaceae; genus Mesorhizobium; species Mesorhizobium sp. WSM4820. The sequence continues at coordinate 232,531 of NZ_JBVVQN010000006.1, forward strand.
ATCAGCTCCGGTTCGATCGGGTGCAGCTTGAACTCGAAGCTCGTCACCACGCCGAAATTGCCGCCGCCGCCGCGCAACGCCCAGAAGAGATCCGGGTTCTGCGTCGCATCGACATGGATGAGGCGTCCATCGGCGGTCACCAGATCGGCGGCCAGCAGATTGTCGACGCTGAGGCCGTGGCTGCCGCGCAGCCAGCCGATGCCTCCTGAGAGTGTCAGGCCGGCGACGCCGGTCGCCGAGATCAGGCCGCCCGGCGTGGCGCGGCCAAGCGGGGCGGTGGCCGCATCGACATCGGCCCACGTAGCGCCGCCCTCTACGAAAGCACGATCGAGGCCGGCGACCCGCACGCCATTCATCAGCGACATGTCGATCATCAGGCCGCCGTCGCAGACGGCATAGCCTGCGACATTATGGCCGCCCGAGCGGATCGCGATCGCCAGCCGCTCTTCGCGCGCGAAATTCACCGATGCCGCGACATCGGCAGCATTCCGGCAGCGCGCGATGACGGCGGGACGGCGGTCGATCATGCCGTTCCAGACGACCCGCGTCGCATCGTAGGACGGGCTAGACGGCTCCAGCACCTCGCCACGCATCGTTGAACGGAAGCTTTCGATGCTCGATGGTGCAAGGGTGGCGGCGGTGGCCATATGGCGGTCTCCTCGTTTCACGCACGCTAGCGCAGCACCGGCACGACCGCTAAAGTCAAAAATGCTGGAAGGCGGTCATTTCTGCCATGGTTGAACAGACCGGCCCATTGAATGTGGCGATCCTTGCCGTTCCGGAGGCTACCGCCTCCACGATCTACGGCATGTTCGACCTGTTTTCCTCGCCCGGCAGGGATTTCCTGTTCATCACCAGCGGTGCCGCGGGCACGCCGCGCATGCGGCCCTATGTGGTTGCTGGGGACGGCAGCGCGTTTCGCGCCGCAAACGGCGTCTGGGTACGCCCGGACCACGCGCTTTCCGACTGCCCGCGACCCGACATCGTCTGCATCCCCGATTTCTTCGTCAATCCGGGCGAAAGCGTCGCCGGGCAGTATGATGCCGAGGCCCGCTGGCTGCGGCAGGCGCATGCGGACGGCGCCATGTTGGCCAGCGCCTGTTCCGGCGCGGTCCTGCTCGGCGAAGCGGGGTTGCTGGAAAATCGCGAGGCCACAATCCATTGGGGCTATGTCGCGACGCTCGCTAACAACTATCAAGGCGTGAAGGTGAAGCCGGGCCAGTCGCTGGTGCTGAGCGGCGAGGCCCAGCGCATCGTCATGGCCGGGGGCGGCTCGAGCTGGCAGGATCTCGCCCTCTATCTCATCGCGCGCTTCGTCGGCCTCAAGGAGGCGATGGAGGTCGCCAAGGTCTACATGCTGCAGTGGCACGACATGGGCCAGCAGCCCTTCGCCGCGCTGATGCGTTTCCGCCAGACCGACGACGCGGTGATCAACCGCTGCCAGAAATGGGCGGAGCTCAACTACCGGACGCCCTCGCCCGTCGCTGCCATGACCAAGCTGTCAGGCCTTTCCGAGCGCTCCTTCGTGCGCCGCTTCGCAAGGGCCACGGACATGAAGGCAATCGACTACATCCACGCGCTCAGGCTCGAAGCGGCCAAGGAACTACTCGAGACGGGCGACCTGCAGGTCGAGGCGGTGGCCAATGAAGTGGGCTATGAGGATGCGAGTTTTTTCGGGCGCCTGTTCCGGCGCAAGATCGGACTGACGCCCCAGCAATATCGCATTCGTTTCAGTGCTCTCCGGCGAGCGCTGAGCCGCGATTAAATGTCAACAGTCGCGGCGCGATGCCCATATTCCGCTCTGCGCCGCGATGTCGGCCATAAAGGCCAGCTTTGCCATTTCTCGTAAGCCGACATTGCCGGCATCCGCAACCCTTCACAGAAGCGGAAGTTGCGGCAGCACCGGGTAATGTCCGCAAGCAATCGCGTACTCGACATTCGCAATGACGAGGTCAGAGGTTCGGTTCTCCTCAGCTCCTCCAGCTAGCAAGCAGATAAAAAGCGCGGGTGCCGAACATGGCAAGAGTGGCTTGAGCCGCCGCCCACCAGGAGGGGCACAGCGCGGCAAATCAGCTTCTGTATTCGCTTTACTGGGCGCGGCAGGAAAGCAAGACAGCCGCTCACTAAGTTGATGGCGGCAACCTGCACCCATATCGGTCGTCGACGATGACGATGCAGACTACCTCTTTTTGAGGAGTTTCCCGAACGCCGTCTCACTGTCATCGTTCGAGCAGAAGGTGCGGGAATAAACAAGAACTTTGAGGCGACCCATGACGCAAGAGCGTGAACCTACGCTTGACGATCTCCTGAGCGAGCCGATCATCCTGACGGTCATGGCAATCTACGGTCATACTGCAGATGACATCCGACATCTAATGCACCAAGTGGGCGCTCGGAAAACGCCATCAATGCTTCAGAAGCCCTCTACGATGGCTCACGCGCCCCAGCGGATTTCCAGTCCCGCCTTGACGGCCACTTGATGGCGGATCGGTTGGTGACAGTGGCTTTTCCACGGGACGTCGTTGAGAACCGCGATCCGTGTCAGTCGGCGTTTAGGCGTGACATCCGCCGACAGCAGATCGCCCAGGAAACGCAGACAGGTCAGGTTTCTCTATCCCAGACCCAGTCCGCCGGCAGCCAGCGAAAGCCATCGCCCTCCTTCACGACATGGCCGATGGGGTCGGATTGTGCGAGGTTCAGACTTCGCTAGTCTCAAAGAGCATTAGCTCCACTCCGCCATCTGCAAAATTGCCAAGATCAGCCGCCGTGGCCCGACCCTCGGGGGACGCTAAGGCCGCTTGAATATCCGCAACGGAATCGAAGTAGAGCGTAGCAACAAGATGATAGCCTGAGGTCCCACCCGGCGAATGGACGCCGCCATCGCTGATTTCGTATTTCCTCAAGCCGGGAATGGCTTTGGCCAGAGGAATGTGGGTCGAAACATAGTAACGGTCGAAGGCGGCCACGTCTTTCGGAGTCTTGTAGAGTGCGACAAGTCTGGCCATGCTCCCCCTTTCAACCGACACTCACCGCCAGCTTTGCGCAAAAGGATACTCCTCAGCAAGAGTGCTGGCAAATGGGGTCGTTCCTCGCTCTGAGGAGGTCAACGAAGCATATGGGGTTTCAGGCCCGACGTGAGTCTTCCAAGTCGCCGCTCCCTGGCCGTTCAGAGCGATGGCGTTTGACCTTACCGCCGCGACCGCCCGATAACCTCGTCGGTGTTGGCGAGCAGTCGGTGCACCGCGGTGCGGGCTGCCGCCGGCCGCCGGAGGCGGATGTTCTTCTCGATCGCCTCATGCAGCGCCTGCGCCCGAGGCTGGTCGCTGGTTTCGCGCGTGACGAAAACGAAGAGATGATCGAGCGCCGATTCGACCAGCACGCCCAGCGGCACCAGCAGGTCGTTGCCCGAGGCGCGCAGGATAGCCAGGTGAAAACGCGTGTCGGCGCGGGTGCGCTCCGGCAGCGTCGCCGCCTCGCCCATCTCCCGGCAGGCCTGGCTGATCTCGGCCATCTGCTCGTCGCTGCGCCGGATCGCCGCAAAGGCGCTGGCTTCCGGCTCGATGATGTGACGGAATTCCTGGACAGTGCGCAGGAACATTTCGCGATCGGGCGCTGTCGCATACCAGGCGAGCACGTCGCGATCGAGCAGGTTCCAGCGCTCTTTCGGCTCGACCCAGCTGCCGATCTTGGGGCGTGAGGCCAGCAGGCTCTTGGCCATCAGCATTTTTATCGCTTCGCGCACCGCCGAGCGGCTGACGTCGAAAGTCTCGGACCATTTGGCCTCGTTGGGAAGGATGGTTCCCGGCGGATAGTCGCCGCGCACGATCCTGAGGCCGATCTCGTTGGCCAGCGACGCATGCACGCTCGATCCGGGGATCAGCGCCGCGTCGGTCCGGCGGGCGCCGGCCGGGCGGGCGACCGGCGGCTTGACCTTGGCCCGTGCCTTGACCTTGGCCCGTGCCTTGACCGTAGCCCGTCCCTTGACCGTGATAAGTCGCTTTTTCGATCTGGCGTCCGACATCCATGTTCCCCGGCACAGGCTGAACTCAAGGCGCGGCAAAGCAGGAGCGGTTCGCCCCAGCCACGTCACCTCGTAGATTTTCGTGAACCGGCGTGACGGGGCGCCCGTCGAGCGGACGCCCCGAAAATGCGAACCTACTTCTGGATGCAGGTATCGACCGTATCCTTGGTGCACTCGTCGAGACCGGTGAAGACCGGATCGGCGACGGGCTTGCCTTCGACCAGGTCGATCATCACCGAGGGCGCCTTGTAGCCCATCTCGAACGGCCGCTGGCCGACCAATGCGGTCACCAGGCCCTCCTTGGCAATGGCCACTTCATCACCGATCGTATCGGCGGCGCCGATGACGAACTCGTTCTTGGCGATCTTGTCGGCCATCGGCTTGAACAGGTCGCGATAGGGCTGCGGCGCACCGAACAGCGGCCAGCCGCCCATGATGCCGAAGGCGTCGAGATCGGGATTTGCGGCGAGGATATCGGTCATCGCCTGCACGCCCTTGGCACCGTCGTCATTGGTGAACACCGGGCAGCCGGCGACCTCGGTCCAGCCGCCCTCGCCCTTGAGCGCCGGGAGATCCTTCTGGCCTGAAAGCGCGTCGCGCATGCCCTGGGCGCGGCGCAGGATGTTGTCAGCCGCCGGATTGCCTTCAATGGTGCAGATCTTGCCACCATCCGGCTTGCCCTTCTTGATGTACTCGCCGATCTTGTAGCCCATCAGGTAGTTGTCGGTGCCGAGATAGGTCTTGCGCAGCCCCGCATCTTCCTTGCTGAGGTCGGCGTCGAGCGTCATGATCGGGATCGACGGATTGGCGCTTTTGATCGTCTGGGCGATCAGCGGTGCGTTGGACGGCGAAATGGCCATCGCCACCGTGTCCGGCTTGCTCAGCATGTCCTGGACGATCTGGGCTTCGCCGGCTTCGTCCGAGGTCGATGCCGGGCCGGTGTAGAAGCACTCATACTCCGAGTCGGCGTTTTCCTTGTTCCATTTCTGGCAACCCTGGTTGATGGCCTCGAAGAACGGATTGTCGAGCCCCTTGACCACGATGACGAGCTGTTTCTTGGCCAAAGCCGGCCCGGCGCCCAGCGCCAGCATGGCGACGGCAGCGAGCAATAGTGACTTCCTCATTTCAGTCCTCCCTTGAAACAGACGGACACGGCGTGCCCGCCACACAGACCAGCCCGGATGCGCGATGACAGAGGTTCGCTTCGCGAGCGCTCGTGTCGTCAAGCCGGGCCGATAAGAATTTCCAGATGCGGTTGCAGACCAGCGCGATATGGACGCTGCCAGATCCTCGACCGATAAACCTCCGCCTGCTCAGCCCCGGCGAACCGGGGCAGGAGATCGGCATAATCTCCTCCGACGCCTAGCTAATATCGGCTTGCGACGGACGTCAATTGCTATTTGTCCTACAAAACGGATTTTTCGAAAGAAGCCGCTGTTGACGGCAAGGGGGCATATGCGTAAATGGGCGAAAGCGCGGTTCCCGGGAGGAGCTGGGAAGGGCGAGGCCGCGGCAGGATCGCAGGCCGAAAGCACGGAGGAAGCAGACTGGTGCCGGTTCTCGAACTCGCCAACATCTCAAAACATTTCGGCGCCATCCAGGCCGTCAACGACGTTTCGCTGTCGATCGAGGCCGGACAGGTGGTCGGGCTGATGGGCGACAACGGCGCCGGCAAGTCGACGCTGGTCAAGATGATCGCCGGCAATTTCCGCCCGAGCCATGGCACGATGCAGATGGACGGCAAGGAGCTGATCCTGCACAAGCCGGTGGAGGCGCGCCAGCACGGCATCGAGATCGTCCATCAGGATCTGGCGTTGTGCAACAATCTGACGGCCGCCGCCAATGTTTATCTCGGCCGCGAGCTGCGCCGCGGCGTCGGACCGTTTCGCATCCTCGATTACGCCGCGATGTACAAGCGCGCCGGCCAGATCTTTGCCGTGCTGAAATCCGAAACCCGCCCGCGCGATCTGGTCAAGCAGATGTCGGGCGGCCAGCGCCAGGCGGTGGCGATCGCCCGCACCATGCTTTCGCAGGCCAAGATCGTGCTGATGGACGAGCCGACGGCGGCGATCTCGGTCCGGCAGGTCGCCGAGGTGCTGAACCTGATCCGCCATTTGCGCGACCAGGGCATTGCCGTCGTGCTGATCAGCCACCGCATGCCCGACGTCTTTGACGTTGCCGACCGCGTCATCGTCATGCGGCGCGGCCGCAAGGTCGCCGACAAGACGATCGCGTCGAGTTCGCCCGAGGAAGTCACCGGGCTCATCACCGGCGCCATCGAACAGGTTTGATGCCAGCCGGTTTCACCACGCAAGCAGATAAAGGTCGACGATGGCAGTAACTCTTGACCAGACGATCGCGCAGAAACAGCACACTTTGCTGACCAGGGTGTTTGCCAGCCAGACCTTCTGGGTGGTGATCGCGGTCATCCTCGCCTGCCTGTTCCTGTCCGTCGCCACCGATTCCTTCGCCACGACGAAGAACCTCTACAACATCACCCGCAACATCACCTTCGTCGCCATCGTCGCGCTCGGAATGACCTTCGTCATCATCACCGGCGGCATCGACCTGTCGGTCGGCTCGGTACTTTGCCTGTGTTCGATGGTGCTCGCGGTGACCATGCATGCCGGCTACGGCATCGAGGTCGGCATTGCCGCTGCGATCGCGACGGCGCTGATCATCGGCGCCTTCAACGGCATCCTGATCGCCTATCTCGGGTTTCCGCCCTTCGTGGTGACGCTCGGCATGCTGTCGATCGCGCGTAGCCTCGCCATGGTCGCCTCCAACAACACCGTCGTCTTCCAGTTCGGGCCCGACCACGACAAGCTTCTGGCGCTGGGCGGCGGCGCCTTTGTGTTCGGCATCGCCAATCCGGTGCTCTACATGATCGTGCTGGCGCTGATCACCGGCTTCGTCCTGCGCTGGACGAAATTCGGCCGGCACATCTTCGCCATCGGCGGCAACGAGCATGCGGCGACGCTGACCGGCGTTCCGGTGCGCCAGATCAAGGTCGCGGTCTACATGATCTCGGCGCTGGCGGCAGGCCTTGCCGGCATCATCCAGACCGGCTGGCTGGGCGCCGTCACCACCAATCTCGGCAACGGCATGGAGCTTCAGGTCATCGCCGCCACCGTCATCGGCGGCGCCAACCTAGCCGGCGGCATGGGCACGGCCTTTGGCGCCGTCGTCGGCGCGGCGCTGATCGAAGTGATCCGCAACAGCCTCGGCCTGCTCGGCATCAATGCCTTCTGGCAGGGGGTGTTCATCGGCGGTGCCATTCTGATGGCGGTCCTGTTCGACCGGCTCCGCAATTTCCGGCGCAACGAGTGAGACAGGGAGCTGTCATTTCACCTCTTCTCCGGCTGTGGTGTTATAGCTGCCCTGCCACTTGAGTGCCAGAATGGCGCTTTCGCGACCTTGCAAACGTGTTCGTCACCCGACGAGGCTATGCTAATTCTTCGGGAATGAAGCCGCCTGTCTGGCGTTTCCACAGGCGGGCAAACAAGCCATCCTGTTCGACCAGTTCGTCCGGTTTGCCTTCTTCCACGATACTGCCCCGGTCGAGCACCACTATCCTGTCCATTCTGGCAATGGTCGAAAGGCGATGTGCGATGGCAATCACCGTCTTCCCCTCCATCACGAAATTGAGTTTTTCTTGGATGACCGCCTCGGATTCGCTGTCCAGGGCGGAGGTCGCTTCGTCAAGCACAAGGATCGGCGCGTCCTTCAGCAAGACGCGCGCGATGGCGATACGCTGGCGCTGACCGCCAGAGAGCTTGATGCCACGATCCCCAACGAAGGCGTCATAGCCCTTGCGGCCTTCGCCGTCGGCAAGATCGACAATGAATGCATCGGCTCTTGCCGTCTTCGCCGCCTGTTCGATCTCGTCCTGCGTCGCCTCCGGTCGGCCGCAGCGGATATTGTCGCCGACCGAACGGTGCAGCAGCGAAACGTCCTGGGCGATGACTCCGACCGACTGTCGCAGGCTCGTCTGTGTGACCGTGCGGATATCCTGCCCGTCGATCAGGATCGCGCCGTCCCTGATGTCGTAGAAGCGTAGCAGCAGACTCACCAGCGTAGTCTTGCCGGCCCCGGAGAGGCTGACCAGCCCCACCTTCTCGCCGGGCCGAACCGTTAGCGACAGATTATCGATGACATGCTTCCCGGACTTGTATGCGAAGCAGACGTCTTGGAAACGAATTTCGCCGCTATTGACCGTGAGGCTCGCCGCGTCAGGCCGATCTGTGATGGTGGGCGGCGTCGTCATCACGGGCATCGCGTCTTTGATCGTTCCGATTGCCTGAAAGATCTGCTGGCCCATCTGCAGGAACGTGAAGGTGTGACCAGACAGCCGTTGCAGAATATAGACCGCGCCGACGAACTCGCCGACTGTGAGAAAGGCGTGGACGAGGCCCGAAAAGCCAATCGAAAGCATCGCTAGCCAGAGTGCCATGTTAAGCGCCACGACAGTCAGTTCCGACGTGCGGTAGATGCGTTGTTCCTTGTGCTGCGTCTGTATGGTCTTCTGAATGATGCGACGGATTGCGCCAGCCTCGCTGTCTTCGGCCGCGAATTGCTTGATCATTTGCATATTGGTGTAGAGGTCGGTGATGGCGCCGGCCACCAAGCTGCGCTGCTTGGCGGTGCTGCGCGAGCGTTCGACGAATATCGGCGCCATCCTGATGGCGAGCGCCACATTAAGCGCAATCCAGACGACGACCGGCAGGGCGAGCTGCCAGGATAACGCGCTGAGCAGAACCACGGAGCCGACCATCTGCAACAAGAAGCGCGGAATGGACTGGAAGGCGGCGATGATCTGCTGCTGGACGGCCGATGCTACCTGTGACAGGCGCGATGCGACCTGTCCGGCAAAAAGGTCGTGGGAAAACGCCAGATCCTGCCGCTCGACCGCCTTGTGACCCTGCCACTGGATAGCGGCCGGCATGCCGACGCCGAGCGTATGCGAATTGAGTGTGTTCAGAAGGAACGAGGCGACTGGCATGGCCGGAAATATCAGAAACCCGAGAAAAGTCAGGAGTGGCCATTCGCTGTGCAAGAAGGCGGATGCGCCCTTCTGCGATACGCCATCGACGATGACCGAAAGCCCCCAGACGATGGTCAGGTTGATAGCCTCGATTGTCATGGAAGAAAGTGCGAGCGCGATCAGCACGCCACGGAACATCGAGATGAAGTGCAGAAGGACGGTTACGGGCCCCTTGGAGGGCAGCGGCCGGTAGGGAATATCGAGTGGCCGGATCAAATTTTCGAAGGGACCGTAGATAGCATCGGAAATCGACATGGCTCGCTCAGACGCTAAAGGAAAGAAGGAGGGCGAGGACTCAGTTAACCAGAATGCGACTGCGATTTCACGTCCGGTTTCCCCACTTCAATCATCGGCCAGTCGTCCAAATAGCCGCCGATCGAAGCGCCGCTTGCGTATGACCATTTTCTTTCGCTGGGTACCCTCGTGCCGATACCCCGCTTTTGTGAGCACGCGATCCGATGCCGGGTTCCCCTCAACTGTCCAAGCCTCCAGCCGATAAAGCTTCATGGCCTCATGGCAGTGTATGGTGACAGCGATCAATGCTTCGGTGGCGTATCCCGTCCCCCAGAAGGACTTACCGAACTCGTAACCGATGATCGCCAGCGACGCTGGCTTGTCGATCGAATTCAGGCGGATACAGCCCAAGAGAACCCCAGTACCGCGATCACGCACCATCCAGCCGAATCCCTTGGACTGCTGGGAAACGCGGACCATCCAGTTCACGAACCCTCTTGTCCGCTTCTCGGTAGGCTTGCGTGGAAAATCGGAAAACCGCGATGTCTCCGGGGCTGAAAAGATCGGATAATAGGGCTCCCAATCTTCAGGTTGAACCCTTGATAGTCGCAGGCGAGAGGTTTCCAAGTCCAGTGTTCATTCAAAGCTCCTCATCTCTTGTGCTGCTTTGCCCTGTTGGCCGCCACCTCCATGGCCGGATGGCGAGGGTGAGCCAGTGATTCCGGTCAGCGCGGCTGGCAAGTCATTGCATTCTCCATGGATACAACCGCTCCGGCAGGTAAATACGTTGGCCGGCGACAGAAAGCGCTATTCGTTTTCGTTGCTATCGCTCAGTCTGAAAATCGGTCGGCACGCCGCGTGGCGGCTGCCAGGCGCACACATGCGCCTTGACGCGGACCCGGACTGAGCAGCACTATCCCGATTGCAGGCGAAGGGAGGCCAGTCGCCTGCGGGAGGATATACCCATGACGGAAGCGATCAGGCTCTACTGGGGCCGGTTCGGACATGTTTCTGTCCTGAACGTCGCCAGCGACTTCGTCACCCATGCCCATGTCGAGGCGCATATCATCATCTGGCTGGAAGGCACGGCCGGCGAGATGACCATCGGCCGCGAGACGGTGCGGCTTGGACCCGGCACCGCCGCCGGCATCAATTCCTTCCAGCCGCACAGCCACGCTTTGTCCCGCGACGGCCGGCCCGGCCTGTTCCTCGCCTTCTACATCGATCCGGACTGGGCGCGCCGGCGCCGCGACCTGCCGTCGACCGCGCCGCTGTTTTCGGCACCGGCGATCACGCTGGAGCCGTGGCTGCACAAGGCGGCAGCCAATCTTCTCGATCATCTCAGCGACAATGAGAGCATCGACGACATCGCCAATTACGAGATCGAGCGCTTCATCGACAGCGTGCTCGACGCCGCCGACGCCTCGGCGCCACAAGTGGCGCGCGCCCGCGTCCACAGCGTGCAGGATTTCCGTGTCCGCAAGGCGATCCAGCTGATGAAGGCCAATGTCTGCGAACGCATCTGCTTCGACGAGGTGGCGCGCAGCGTCGGCCTGTCGCGGCCGCATTTCTTCGCGCTGTTCAAGGAGCAGACCAATCTGACGCCCAATGTCTACTGGAACACGCTGCGCATGGAGGAAGCGGTGCGGCAGTTGCAGTGGTCGCAGGAACCGCTGATCTCGGTCGCCTGCAATCTCGGCTTCACCACGCAGGGCAATTTCTCGCGCTTCTTCCGCGACCATGTCGGCGTTCCCCCGACACTCTATCGCGAGGCGGCGCGGGCCATTTCCTGAGCCATTTTCACACTGCCCGTTTTTTTCAGATTGCCGGTTTTTTTCAGACTTATTGATAGGCGTTCAAGACGCATTGATAAGTGCTGCCGGGCTCGCCGCCCTACCCTCGCGACACAGCTATCTGCAAGGGAAGCATCATATGGCGAAAGTCACCGTCTCCAGCGTCATCGACGCACCGGTCGAAAAGGTCTGGGCGCGCATACGCGACTTCAACGGGCTGCCGAACTGGCACCCGCGCATGGTCGAAAGCCATATCGAGGACGGCAAGGACGCCGGCACGATCGGCTGCGTGCGCAATTTCCAGCTCGCCAGCGGCGCCCGCATCCGCGAGAAGCTGCTCGACTTCTCCGACGATAATTTCCTCGTCAGCTACTCCATCCTGGAGACGCCGCAGCCGCTGACCAACCACCAGGCGACGCTGCAGCTGCGCCGGGTGACCGATGGCGACCGCACCTATGCCGAATGGACCGCCAGCTTCGACGCGGCTCCAGAGGAAGCCGACAAGCTGGCCGAGGGCATGGGCGCCAATGTCTTCCAGGGCGGCTTTAACGCCCTGAAGACCCATTTCGCCGGCCAGGGTTGAGCTGAACGGGGCTCACAAAAAGGAGCGTTCCATGGCGCTTGCACTGCAGACTTTCTCGACGGTCAAGGACGCCAGTGCGGCGCTGAAAGCCGCCGGCACCCGCTATCTCGGCGGCGGCACGCTGGTCGTGCGCGCCGCCAATGAAGGCGACGTTTCGGTCTCCGGCCTCATCAGGTCGACCGAACCGGCGCTGTCGGCCATCACCGTTTCCGGCAGGGAGGTCCGCATCGGCGCTTCGGTGACCATGGCGGCGATCGCCCGTCACCCGGATCTGTCTTCCCTTGCCCGCGCCGCGCGCGCCGTCGGCGGCCCGGCGATCCGCAACATGGCGACCATCGGCGGCAATCTCTTCGCCCCGGCGCCCTATGGCGATTTCACCGTCGCGCTGCTGGCATTGGGCGCAACCGTCGGCACCGACGATGGCGAGGTGCCGATCGAAACCTTCCTCGCAAAACGCGAAGACAATCACGCCATCGTCACTTCGGTAGGCTTCAGCTTGCCACTGGAAGGCGGCTTTCGCTTCCTGAAAATATCGAGGGTCAAGCCGAAGGGCGTCTCGGTGCTAAGCATCGCCGCCGTGCTGGAACGAGCGCCGGACGGAACCGTGTCATCGGCGCACATCGCGCTGGGCTGCATGGCCGACCGGCCGATGCGCGCCAAGGCGGCGGAGAAGGCGCTGCTCGGCAGAAAACTCACCAGCGACGGCATCGCGCCGGCGCTGGCCGTCGCGAACGACGGCACCTCGCCGATTACCGATGCGGTCGCCAGTGCCTGGTATCGCAACGAAGTCCTGCCGGTCCATCTCGGCCGGCTTTTGCTCGCCTGAAAGCCAATGGCGCATGTCCGCCTGGCTGCGGCGCAAGGAGAAAAAAAAATGGCAAAAATCCCGGTTCAGTTCACTCTCAACGGCGTGGAAAAGGCCGAATTCATCGACAGCGGCACGACGCTGCTCAATGCGCTGCGCGACAAGATCGGCGACACCTCGCCGAAGGGCGGCTGCCATCAGGGCACATGCGGCGCCTGTTCAGTCATCATCGACGGCGAGTTGCGGCTGTCCTGCCTGACGCTGGCCGAAACCTGCAACGGTGCGGCGATCACCACGACGTCAGGGCTTTCGCAAGGCGGCGTGCTGCATCCTTTGCAGCGCGCCTTCCTCGACGCCTTCGCCACGCAATGCGGATTCTGCACGCCGGGCATGATCATGGCCGCCAAGGTGCTGCTCGATCACACGCCGGACCCCAGCCGCGACGAGGTGGTCGAGGCGCTGTCGGGCAATATCTGCCGCTGCACCGGCTACGAGCCGATCATCCAGGCGGTGCTGACCGCCGCGCGGTCCAATTCGCAGAACGCAGCTTGAGGGGAGTCGAAAAAATGGAACTCCGCAAGAGCTATTTCGCCGACCAGCGCACGGACGATCTGCACGAGATCGGCCAGCCACGGCCGCGCTCCGATTCGCCCGGTCACGTCACCGGCAAGACCGCCTATTTCGCCGACCGCAATTTTCCAGGCATGCTGCATCTGAAGATGGTGCGCAGCCCGCATCATCACGCCCGCATCCGCAGCATCGACACTTCAGAGGCGCAGATGCATCCGGGCGTGGTGAAAATCCTGACCGCCAAGGACGTGCCGCACAATGTCTACACCATCCTGATCCTGATCCAGATCGGCCCGGAGGACGAGACGGTGCTGGCCGACGGCAAGGTGCGCTGGAAGGGAGAAGCCGTGGTGGCGGTGCTGGCCGAGACCGAGCGTGCCGCCCAGGAAGCGGCGGCCAAGGTCAAGGTCGACTACGAGGTGCTGCCGGCCGTTTTCGACATGGAAGAAGCGCTGAAGCCCGGCGCGCCTGTTGTCAACGAATATCACGGCCGGAATTATTACCTCTATGACAGCGGCGAATGCCGCAAGGTGCGCTTCGGTGATGTCGAGGCCGGTTTCGCCGGCGCCGATCACGTGCTCGAACAGACCTATCAATCGTCGCCGATCGAGCACGCGCCTACTGAGACGACCGGCTGCATCGTCGCGCCGGAGGGCGACGACCGCTTCACCTGCTACACCAATACGCAGGCGATGTTCTTCACCCTCGACAACGCCTCGATCATCCTGCAGATGCCCGGCAACAGACTGCATTTCGTCGGCGGCACCGTCGGCGGCGGCTTTGGCGGCAAGGTCGACGTCATCGTCGAGCCGATCGCCATCCTCGGCGCCAAGCTGACCGGGCGGCCGGTCTCCTTCATCTACAGCCGCGAGGAGGAGATGCAGATTTCCTCGCCGCGCGCCGCCGAAAAGGTCGTCATCAAGGACGGCGTCATGAAGGATGGCCGCATCGTCGCCAGAAAAGTCACCGGCTACACCGATGCCGGGGCCTATTCGCGCCACTCGCCCTATGGCGCGCAGAAGGGCGCCGGCCACTATCCCGGCCCTTACACCATCCCGAATGTCTGGATCGACACCTACTGCGTCTACACCAACCGCACCCCCTCCTCCGCCATGCGCGGCTTCGGCGTCACCATCGGCGATTTCGCACTTGAGGTGCAGATGGACAAGCTCGCTCGGCTGATCGGCATGGACCCGCTTGAATTCCGCTTCATCAACGCCTACCGCGACGGCGACATGAAGGCGCACCGCCAGCCGACCGAGGGCGCGGCGCTGATCGAGTGTATGCAGGAAGCCTCGCGCGCCGCCAACTGGCCGGTGGCGGAAAAATTCATGGCGATGTCGTCCTACGCGAAGGGAGCTTGAAATGGCGATCAGGCGCGGGCGCGGCGTCGCCGCGATCAACTATCCGACCGGCATGAATCTTGGCGGCGACCCGACCCAGGCGCTGGTCCATTCGACGCCGACCGGCAATTTCATGGTAACGCTGTCGAGCGTCGATCTCGGCCAGGGCATGAAGCAGATCATGGCGCAGATCTGTGCCGAGACGATCGGCGTGCCTACCGACCGCGTCGTCGTCGACACCGCCGACACCGACACCGGCCCGCACTGCATGGGCACCTTCGCCTCGCGTGGCACGCACCGCGCCGGCAACGCCGTCATCCAGGCGGCCAGGGAAGCCCGCCAGGTGATGCTGGAAGTGGCGGCCGAGGAGCTGGAAGTGAACGCCTCGGACCTCGAGACCGACGGCCAGGGCAACGTCCTGGTCAAGGGCGCGCCGCAAAGATCGATCTCGATCTTCGATGTCGCGCTGTCGGCGCATTTCAAGCGTGGCCGCTCGATTTCCGGCCGCGGCATGTTTTTGATCCCGCGCTCCTCTCCCGAGAAAGAAACCGGCGCGATGAAACCGTCGACCTGCTATGCGCACGCCTGCACCGTGGCCGAGGTCGAGGTCGACGACGAAACCGGCGAGGTCACCGTGCTGACGGTGAAGAATGTCTTCGAGATCGGCCGCGCGCTGAACCCGAAAATGGTCGAGCAGCAGCTCGTCGGCGGCTCGTGGATGGGCATCAGCCACGCGCTCTACGAGACGACGGAACCCTATTACCCCGACCGCGATCATGGCGGCACCGACTTCAACCACTATCTGATGCCGGGACCAGGCGATCTTGCGCAAACCGAGATCATCGTGCTGGAGAGGCCCTCGGCCGACGGACCCTTTGGCGCCAAGGGGCCGGGCGAAATGTGCGCCAACCCGCAAATCCCGGCGGTCGCCAACGCGGTCTTCGACGCCGTCGGCGTGCGCATCGACACGCTGCCGATCACGCCGGAACGCATCCTGCGGGCGCTGAAGGCGCAAGCCTCGAACTGAGTGCTGGAAATGCCCAAAAGAAGCGCCCGGGCTAGAAGCGCCGACACTGTCGTGATCTCGCCGGAGGCGGTGGCATCGCGCCTCGCCGCCTCGCGCTATCTGGCCGATGAAAGCCTGGCCACCGCCATTTTCCTGGCGATCCGGCTGGGCAAGCCGCTGCTGCTCGAAGGCGCGCCGGGCGTCGGCAAGACCGAGGCGGCCAAGGCGATAGCCGAACTGCTCGGGCGCGACCTGGTGCGGCTGCAATGCTACGAAGGCATCGACGCCGCACACGCGCTATACGAATGGAACTACCAGCGCCAGTTGCTCGCCATCCGCCATGCCGGCGAGCATGAGGTCGACATCTATGACGACCGTTTTTTGATCGCGCGGCCGCTGCTGCAGGTGCTGAAGGCGCCGGAAAAGCGCGTACTGCTGGTCGACGAGATCGACCGTTCCGACCATGAGTTCGAAGCGCTGCTGCTGGAATTCCTGTCCGATTTCCAGATCAGCATTCCCGAGCGCGGCACCATCCGCGCCAAAGCGCAGCCGATCGTCGTCCTGACCTCGAACCGCACCCGCCAACTGGCGGAGGCGCTGCGGCGGCGCTGCGTCTACCACTGGATCACCTATCCCGACGCCGAGCGCGAGGCCGAAATCATCATGCTGCGCGCCGGCGACGTCGCCAACGCCACGGCGCGCGCCGTGGCTATGGCCGTGCGCGACATCCGCGCCCGCCCGCTGGCCAAGCCGCCCGGCATCGCCGAAGCGGTCGAATGGGCGAACGCCGCGACGATCCTCGAAAAGGGCGGCAGCCCGTGGCCGGAAGCGTTCCGCCGCGCCATCGGCGTGCTGATCAAGGATGAGGAGGACCTGTCCTACATCGCCCCCGAGCTTGGCCGGATCGTCGAGGAGGCATTGGCGTGAGCCCCGCGGCCCTACCCCGGGCGGCTGCACCCTTGCTCGGCTTTGGCCGGCTGCTGCGCCGCTACGGCTTTCCGGTTGCGCCCGAGCAGGTGTCAGGCTTCATGCAGGCGGTGACGCTGCTCGGGCCCCGCTCGATGGCCGACATCCACGAGGCCGCGCTTGCCACGCTGGCGCCGCCGCCCGACCGCCGCGACGAATTCGAGGCGCATTTCCAAAGTTATTTCTACGGCAACACGGTTGCCGTAGTCGAAGGCGAGGCCGACGAGGAAACCCGCATCAAGGATGACGGCGGCGCCAGCCACGAGGAGAACGAGGTGGCGCGTCAGGAGGAAGGCGGCGCGCTGTCGTCCGGCGCAGAACAGCTGAGCGCCCGCGACTTCCAGCGCGTCGGCGACGGGCTTGCCGCTTTCCGCCGCAAGCTCGCTAGCGCCCTGCCCGCCCGCCGCTCCTTTCGCACCGTGCGCACGCACGCACGCGGCAAGCTCGATCTGCGCCGCTCGCTGCGCGAAATCGTCAGTGCCGACGGCGATATACCGTCGCCGCTGCTGCGCCGCCGGCAGACCGTGCCGCGCAAGCTCTTGTTGCTGATCGACGTGTCCGGCTCGATGAAGCTCTACACATCGGAATATCTCAAGCTGGCGCATGCAGCGGTGCAAGGCGCGGACCGGGCTGAAATTTTCACCTTCGGCACGCGGCTGACCCGCATCACCACGGCGCTGCGCATTCGCGACCGCGACCAGGCGCTGGCGCGGGTGGCAGCACTGGTCGACGACTGGGACGGCGGCACCCGCATGGGACCGACGCTGCTCGCCTTCCTGTCGGTGCCGCGCTTTTCCGCATTCGCACGCGGGGCGGCGGTCGTCATCCTGTCGGATGCGCTGGAGCGCGGCGACCATGCCGAGCTTGAAATGGCGATGCGCCGGCTGAGCGCACGCGCCTTCCGGCTTTCGCTGGCGACGCCTCTGGCCGGCGACCCGCGCTTTCAGCCGGCGACGGCAGCACTTCGCGCCATCCTGCCGGTGCTCGACGATCTCGTCGACGGCTCATCGATCTCGGGTCTCAGCGATTTCATCCTGTCGCTCGCCCGCCCTGCCCCGACAGCCGCAGCAATCTGGAAAAGGGTTTCATGATGCAGAAGGCGATAGACGCGCATTTCCACATCTGGCGCCGAGAGGACCAGCCCTGGCTGCGCGGGCCGATGGTGCCGCGCATTTTTGGGCCCTACGAGCCGATCCGCCGCGACTACCCGATCGAGGAATTCCTCGCCGACCAGCAAAGCTCTGGCGTCGAGAAGGCGGTCTACGTCCAGACCAACTGGGCCAAGGAGGATTTCGAGAAAGAAGTCGCCTTGCTGCAGACGACGGCTAACGAAACCGGTTGGCCGCATGCCATCGTCGGCTATGCCGACATGACGGTGGACGATGTGCGCCATCAGGTCGACCGTCTGATCAAATACCCCCTGCTGCGCGGCGTGCGCATGCAGCTCCACTGGCATGAAACGCCGGCCTTCCGCTTTGCCGCCTCCGCCGACCAGGTCGTCGACCCGAAGGTGCGGGCCAATGTGGCGCGGCTGAAGGACTATGGTCTGACCTTCGACCTGCAGCTTTTCCCGGCTCAGATGAAGGACGGGCTGACGCTTGTCGGCGAAAATCCTGAAACCAATTTCATCCTCACCCATGCCGGCATGCTGACCGACATGTCGGAGCAAACCACGCAAGCCTGGAAGGCCGGCCTGCGCACGCTTTCAGCGGCGCCAAACCTCTACGCCAAGCTGTCCGGCCTCGGCACCTTCGTCCACCGCAACGACCCGGCGCTGATCGCCTACATCGTCGACAACGCAATCGACATCCTCGGCAGCGACCGTCTGATGTTCGGCTCCAACTTCCCGATCGAAAAGCTGTGGACCAGCCACGCCGAACTGATCAAGAAGCACCGGGAGGCGGTGGCCAAGCATGGTGCGGCGGCAGAGGCGGACATTTTTTGGAACACAGCGGAAAAGGTATATCGGCCGGTGTGACGCGCTGCCCCCCTTCCAAACACCCTTGTGGGAGAAGGTCACGCCCGATGGCCCGAAACCTCGGCGCCGGCGGCCAGCGGCAGCGCCAGGAAGCGGAACGAGGCCACGAGCCCGATGGCGCCGATCGCCAGCAAGGCGAGGCGGAAGTCGACCAGGTCGGGCGCCGCCCCGGCCCTGGCGATCTGCGACAGGTTGAGCAGCGCCGCGGCGACCGCCACGCCGAACAGCATCGCCACCTGCTGCAGCATGCTGGACAGCGTCGCCGCCGAGCTGCGCTGCGCCGAAGCGATATCGGCAAAGGCCAGCGTGTTGAGCGCAGTGAACTGCATCGACCGCGTCAGTCCGGCAATCAGCATCAGCGCCACCACCAGCGCTTGCGGTGTCTGCGGCGATATCGCCGCGCAGGCCATGATCGACAGCGATGCGATCACGCCGTTGACGACCAGCACCGAACGGAAACCGAAGCGCTTCAGCGTCGGCGTCGTCACCGTTTTCATGCCGAGATTGCCGAGGAAATAAGCCAGGATCAGCATGCCGGCATCGACGGGTCTCAGGCCGAATCCGACCTGGAACAGCAGCGGCAGCAGGAACGGCTGGGCGTTGATGGAGACCCGGAAAATGGTGCCGGCCGACAGCGTCGATATGGCGAAAGTCTGCACCTTGAATGCCGCAAGGTCGAGCAGCGGATTTTTGGCGCGCGCCAGGTGCCGCACGGCCAGCCAGCCGATCAGGAGGCCCGCGCCAAGCAGCGCCACGGTCGGCAATGCGCCGTCTTGCGGATGGGCGATGCGCTCGAGGCCGTAGAGCATCGAGGCGAGCCCGACCGAGGTCACAAGGAAGCCTGGCCAGTCGAGCGGCCTGGTTTCGGAAGCGCGGTCGCCGGGAATGAAGCGGGCGACCAGCGCCAGGCCGGCCGCGCCGAGCGGAATGTTGATGAAGAAATTCCAGTGCCAGGACAGATAGGTGGTGATGAAGCCGCCAAGCACCGGCCCGATCACCGGCGCAAATAGCGCCGGCCATGTGATCAGCGCGGTGGCGTTGAGAAGCTCGGACTTCGAGGCGTTGCGCAGCACCAGGATGCGGCCGACCGGTGTCATCAGCGCACTGCCCAGGCCCTGCACGGCACGCGCGGCGACGAACTGGGTCAGGTTCTGCGAGATGCCGCAGGCGATCGAGGCCAGCGTGAACAGGGCGATCGCCACAAGGAAAATGTTGCGCGCGCCGAAGCGGTCGGCGAGCCAGCCGGACAGCGGCACGAACACCGCCATGGTCAGCATGTAGACAGTGATGCCGATGCTCATCGCCACTGCCGGCACGCCGAAGGATTCTCCCATCTGCGGCAGCGATGTCGAGATGATCGTCGAATCCAGAAGCTGCATGAAGAAGGCGACGGCGACGATCAATGCCACGCGCCGCGCCTGCCGCGCCGCCGTCGCGGTTTCGGGCAAGGCTTTGTTTTCGGGAATGGCGGTCATGCGCAGAACTGTACGAAAGTTTTTCCCGCGCCACTGGGAACCAGGCGATTGTCCGGCAAATCGATGACGGACCGGTTTGAACAGCATTTGGGCGACGACGTCCAGACATGGCCCAACAAACTTTCGTGTCGTTTCGCGACCTGTCACGGCGGAGAAGGTATCTCCCCTGTTGTGGGAGAAGGTCACAGCAGGTCCTGGCCGGAGCATCTCATCCGGCGTCGATCTTCTCCATGAACTGACCGAGCTGATCCGGGTCCATATGCACCACATGCTTGTCTTCGGGATAGGCCAGGCTGTTGACGTCGGCGACATATTCGGAAAAAGCAGCGATGCGTTCCGCCTGTAGGCGGTCATATTCGGCGGCAAAATTGCGATAGACCTTGGAATGGCGCGGCATGTGGCCACGGTTCTGGCCAAGGATGTCGTCGGCGAACAGATATTGCGCGTCGCAGCCGGTGCCGGCCCCCATCGACAGCATGATCAGCGAGGTTCGCTCCGAAATCGCCTTGGCCACCTCGACCGGCACCACTTCGATCTCGGCGCCGATCGCGCCGGCCGCTTCGTATTGCTTGACTGCCTCGAAAATCTGCATGGCGCTGTCGGCGGTTTTGCCGACAGCCTTGAAGCCGCCGGTCCAGGTGGCGCGCGACGGAATCAGGCCGACATGGCCGATCACCGGGATATTGTCATCGGCCAGCCGTTTGACAGTGGCAAAGCCGGCGCTGCAATAAACCGCGTCGGCGCTCGCCTTGTAGAGCCGGAACGCCCAGCGGACGAAATCGTCGGCTGTGCCGATCTCGTAGAAATTGTCGCCCGGCATGGTGAACAGGCTGGGTGCGGCATCGCGGTATTGCGGATCGAGCACCAGTTCCGGCGGCACCGAGACTATGTCGACCCCGGCTCGTTCGGCGGCCTCGGCCTCGTCCATCGTCAGCACCCGCAGCATGGTCAATTGCCGCTTGCCCTTCATGGCGCGCAGGTCTGCCACCGTCGGTCTTTTCCGGCTCATCGATTCTGGTCCCTATATTACGTGAATGGAAGGCCGGTCAGGCGATCTGGATCATCACCTTGCCAGCTTCGACCTTCACCGGATAGGTCTGCAGATTGACGCAGACGGGCGCGCCCTTGGCCTGGCCGGTCTTGTAATTGAAGCGGCCATTGTGCTTGGGGCATTCGATGATGTCGTCCATGACAAGCCCATCGGCCAGATGCGCCTTTTCATGTGTGCAAAAGCCGTCGGTAGCGAAGAATTCGTCATCCGGCGAACGGTAGATCGCGAAGCTGCGGCCGTCATGATCGAAGCGGATGACATCCTCTTCGTCGACATCGTCCACAGTGCACGCCTCGACCCAATCGGCCATCTCTATTTTCTCCCGAATTTTCGCCTTGCGCTGCTGCACAGTGCTATTCAGCTGCTGCCGACATGTTCACTTCGTGGAACTCGCCACGATAGGTCCGTGCCGTCGGCGGCAGTTCGCGCTTGAGGAAATAATCCTCATATTTGAGCTGCCTGAGCAGGACCGGCCAAACCTCGCGATAGGCATGCCACATCGATGGGTTCGGCTCCGGCAGATCGTGTCTGATCAATTCGTGCAGCCTGGGCAGCGCGTGATAGGGCACCATCGGAAACATGTGATGCTCGACGTGGTAGTTCATGTTCCAGTAGATGAACCGGCTGATCGGGTTCATGTAGACGGTCCGGCTGTTGAGCCGATGATCGACCACATTGTCGGCCAGGCCGATGTGCTGCAGCAGGCCGGTCAGCACCATATGCCAGGTGCCGTAGAGGCGCGGCCCGCCGATCAGCACCAGCGGTATCCACGACTGCATAGTGAGGGCGAGCGCAATCGTGGCGATGTAGATGGCGACATGCCAGCGCGCGGCGATGACGGCCTTGAGCTGTTCCATCTCGGGCACGTAGCTTTTCTCGTCCGGCGTCAGCTTGCCGAACGCCTGGCGTGCCAGTGCCGGAAGCGAATAGCGAAAGTCGAGGATACCGGTGAAGGCGAGTGCGGTGCGCAGCAGGTCCGGCGGGCGCATCACGGCGATCTCGGCATCGCGTCCGACGATGATGGTGTCGGTGTGGTGGCGGGCATGGCTCCAGCGCCAGGTCACCGGGTTGCGCATCAGCATGAAGCTGGCAATCTGGTAGACGACATCATTCATCCAGCGCGTGCGGAAAGCCGTGCCGTGGCCGCATTCGTGCCAGCGCGAATCGCTGGCCGAGGCATAGAGCACGCCATAGGCGAAGAAGAACGGCACGCACCACCAGGTGCCCCAGAAGTAAACGCCGCCGGCGGCGGAGACCAGGATGGCGCCCAGCCAGATGGCCGTGTCGCGGATTGCCGGACTGTCGGAACGTTGCATCAGTTCCTTCATCGTCTTGCGCGGCACCTCGGTATGGTACCACTCCGCCGAGGCTAGCCCGGTCTCGATCGCAATCCGCGTGCTTTCGCCGACCAGGCTGTAATCGCGCTTCACCTTGCCAGCCATTGTGACCTCCAATTTTCGAACCGCCGCGAGCCCTCTCCACTCCGGCCAAGGCCAGCCTTCCAACCGGTGTTTCGCACCGCCTTCGCCATTGTCACGACCTGCCTCCGAGAACAGGAAAATGACCCGATGGCCGCGGATAATCCTCCCGCGGCTGCCTGGCAATCGCTGCGATCCGGCTCTCGGCGGCGGCGATCTCGCCGGCGCCGTCGAGAACCCGAAACACCGCTTCGTACGAACGGCTTTCGCCGTGCTCCAGCCAGATCATCTCGCCGCGTTCGCGCGCTGCCAGATTGCCCAGCACATGATGCGTCGACGGCTCGATGCCGAGCGCATAATGCCCAGCCTGGAAATTCTGCCACTCATAGGCGCAAGGCAACTGGTGCTTGCGGGTGACGACTTCGAGACCGAGGCCGAGACGGTCGTTGACCACCGCCACCGGCACGTCGCCGTTGGCGTCGGCGCCGAGTTCGTGCTGCCAGACCTGTTCCGTGAAGCCCAGTTGCGGTGCCGGCGCCGTGCGGTAGCCGACCTTCTGCGCCTCATAGCGCTCGCCGGCATGGCCCGCCCAGACGACGTCGCGGATCGGCGCCAGGTAGCGCGAGCCCTCGTCGAGCACCGGATGGCTGACATTGATGTGATAAAAGTACATATGCGGCGTGCGGCTAAAACCGTGATTGACGACGCGGTCCGACAGCCGGATCTCGTTGCCGCCGACATCGGCCTCGATCCGCCGCAGCAGATGCAGATCCTCGCCGAACACCGTCGACTGCTGAACGAAGCCTTCGGCCCACAGCACGCAGCGGTCGCCGTCCCATGTCTCGCCATAGCCGGTCAATCGCGCCGGGATGGTGCTGACGCGGCCATGCAGCGAATGGCGCACCGTCTTCTTCGGCGGATAATTGTAGCTGTCGGCGGGGACCTCGTTCATGAACAATATATGGTCAAGGCCGCAGGTCAGCAGCAGGCCGGAAAACGACCGCGCCCAGGCCAGCCCCTCCTCGCCTTCATATTCGTGCAGACCGGGATGGCGAAAGCCGCTCGGCGAATGCCAGCCGATCGCCTGGCCCCTAAAATCGCAATCGGCGATGTCGAGCGCCCGGTCGACCAGCGCGGTGAAGCGCAGGCCGGAGCCGGTGCGGAATTCGAGCATGCGGATGCCGCGCTCCACCCCGTCGCCGAGCGTCATCAGCCGCACGCCGGCGAATTGCGACAGCATGCCGGACCGTTCCGATACCTGCCGGCGCGAAAGCGTCTTGCCGTAAAGTTCTACCATGTGACGGCCAGTTCCTTCACTTCGCTCTCGTCTCCTTGAGCAGGGCCGACATGTCGGCGCCGGTGATGATACTCTCCACCGTCAGCAGATCGGTATCGGCGACCGTCTGCTCGGCGACGATCTCGCCACGGCGCATGACGATGATGCGGTCGGCGACCTGGAAGACATGATGGATGTTGTGGGTGATCAAAAGCACCGAATGGCCGGCGGCGCGCATCTCCTTGACGAAACGCAGCACGCCGTGCGTTTCCTCGACGCCGAGATTGTTGGTCGGCTCGTCGAGGATGATGACCTTGGCGGCGAACTGCATGGCCCGCGAAATGGCGATCGACTGGCGCTCACCGCCCGACAGCGTGCTGACCAGCGCATCGGCGTCGAGTTTTTTCGAGATGCCGACGCGCTTCAAAAGTGCCGCGGCGGCATCACGCAGCTTGGCGAGGTCGAGCGGCGCGAACACGCCCAGCCATTTCAGATTGACCGGCTCGCGACCGAGAAAGAGATTGCGCGCGATGCTCAGGTCCGGCGCCAGCGACGTGTCCTGGTGAATGGTCTCGATGCCGAGATCCATGGCGCCGCGCGTCGAGCGGATCGAGACTTTTAGGCCGCGCACATAAATGTCGCCGCGGTCGACGGGGAAGACGCCGGAGATCGCCTTGATCAGCGTGGATTTGCCGGCGCCGTTGTCGCCGAGCAAGGCCACCACCTCGCCCTCGTTGAGGGTGAAGGAGGCGCTCTTCAGCGCGCGGACGCTGCCGAAGGATTTTTGCAGATTGTGCAGTCGAAGCACTTCCATGGTCAGCTCCTGGCGGCGTTCTTCTGCAGCAAAGCGTGCAGGATGAGCATGGCAAGGATGATGACGCCGACGAAGATATTGTAGGCGAGGCCGGGCACGCCGATCAGCACGATGCCGTTGCGGATGCTGCGCAGCATCAGCGCGCCGACGATGGTGCCCAGGATGGTGCCGCGCCCGCCGGTCAGCGCCGTGCCGCCGACCACCACCATGGCGATCACTTCGAGCTCGTATCCGGTGCCGGCCACTGGCGAGGCGGCCGAGATGCGGAACGCACTGATCATGCCGGCCAGACCCGCCAGCACCGAGGTCAGGATGAACAGCCAGACCTTGACCGCGTCGGCCGGCACGCCACGCGCCACCGCAGCGTTGCGGTTCGAACCGATGGCGCTGATCCAGTTGCCGAGCTTGGCGTAGTGCAGCACGTAGATCGCCAGCAGCGACAGGCCGATGAACCACCACAGCGAGGTATAGAAACGGAACGTTCCGATATTGAAGCTGCCGGCCAGCAGTGTCACGAAAAAGCCAGGCTGGTCCCAGGATTTCAGCGGAAAGCCTTGCGTGATGTAGAGCGCAGCACCTCGCACGACGAGCAGCATTGACAGCGTCACCAGGAACGAGGAGATGCCGATCTTGGTGACGATCAGCCCGTTGACCGCACCGATCGCTATGCAGAGCAGCAGGCCGGCAAGCAGCGCGATGCCGATATCGAACCCGCCGTTCTGCACCAAAAGCATGACGACGACCGGCGCAAGGCCGAACACGGCGCCGACCGAAAGGTCGAACTCGCCCGCCGTCAGAAGCAGCGTCATGCCGAGCGCGATGATGCCGAGTTCGGGCAGGAACGCCATCATGTTGGAGATGTTGAGCGGCGACAGGAAGTTCCCGTCGGCGATCGCGAACATCGCCAGCAGGACAATCAGGATGACGAGCGAAGAGAATTGCGGCGAGCGGATCAGGCTCGACCTGCGTTTGGAGCGCGGCATTTCCTGTTCTGCGGCGATAGTCATGACTGCTTGGACCATATCTCAGCTTGACGCCCGCCGCCTGCGCAGCGGGCGTCAGTTTCAATCACTTGTCGTAGAGTTTCAGGATCGGTTCGACGCTCGATGCGTCGTAGAGGCTGAAAGTGTGAATGTCGTAGCCGATCGGTTCGCCCGCGGCGGCAAGCCCGAGCAGCGCCACCGGCATGAAGCCCTGCGCCGACGGGAATTGCCAGGCAGCCGCGTTGACGAAGCCGGTCTTGACGGCTTCGGCGGTTTCCCTGGAATTGCCCCAGCCGACGACCGGGATCTTGCCGGCCGGAACGCCGGCGCCGTCGAACACCCGCTTGACGCTGGCCGCCACGGAATCGCCGAGCGCGATGATTGCCGGCGGATTGTTGGCGACCATGTAGTCGGTCATCTTGGCGATGATGCCGGCCGGATCGGTGCCGCAATCGACCACGTCGTATTTGATGCCGAGCGGATCGAAGACGCTGGCGATCCCTTCGGTCTCGAGCTGCTGATAGCTGGCGCCCGGCACCTCGACCGGCAGGAACACCTTGTCGCCCTGCTTCACCATCTTGTGGTCGACCAGATATTTCGCCCAGATGACGCCGGCTTGCCTGAGGTCGGCGCCGACATAGGCCTGCCGGCCGGTTGCCGGATCGTCGGTGTT
The DNA here is from genome assembly GCF_055811075.1 of Mesorhizobium sp. WSM4820. NCBI lineage: Bacteria > Pseudomonadati > Pseudomonadota > Alphaproteobacteria > Hyphomicrobiales > Phyllobacteriaceae > Mesorhizobium > Mesorhizobium sp. WSM4820. The sequence goes on from NZ_JBVVQN010000006.1 coordinate 258,564, forward strand.
GAAGAACACGATCGGGACGCCAGCCGCCTTGGCTGCCTTGACCTCCTCGGTCCACAGGCCGGGCTGCGCCGAGGTGGTGGCGATGCCGTCCGGCTTGGCGGCAAGTGCGGAGTTGAAGGCCTCCTTCTGCGCCGCCATGTCGCCGCCGCTGAACGAGATCTTGCAGGTCACCTTGAGCTGGTCGCAGGCCTTGGTCGCGCCTGCATTCCAGTCGATCCAGAAGGCGTCCGACGGGCCGCCATGCGATAGCAGGTAGAACGTCTTCTGAGCATCCTGCGCCAGCGCCGGTTCAGCCAGTGCAACACCGGCGAATACGGTCGCCGCAGCCGCGATTTTCGATACGAATTTCAACATTCTCTTCCTCCCTTTGTTGTGGCCGTCACAGTCCGTTGGCGCGGAATTTCTCGTCGAGGAATTTCTTGGCGCGCGGCACGTCGTCCTCCGAAAGGTGCTCGATGATGACCGGGATGTTCGGGTGCTTTTCGGACAGCCGCTTGAGATAGAGGTCGTAGTTCAGCGAACCGAGGCCGGGCGCCGGCAGCTCGATCTCGCCGACACCGCGAAAAGTGTGGCTTTCCAGCGCATCCTCGTCGCCGATATCGGCGTGCTTCTCCGACTTGTCGCCGCCCGAGCGCTTGACGTCCTTGGCGTGGGCTATTTTGATCTTGTCGGTCAGGGTGTCGAATACCTGGTTCAGGATCTGGTCCATCCTGTCGATGTTATGGGTCTCGAAATAGTTGGTCGGATCCATCAACAGGCCGAGGCCGGGATGGTCGACCTGCGCGAACATCTTCACCGTCTCCTCGACCGAGCCGACGACATTGTTGACATAGGTTTCGAGCAGGAACACCGCGCCGTGGTCGTAGGCGGTCTGGGCAAGGTCGGCGATGACCTTGCGGCATTCCTCAAAACCTTCCTCGGTCTTGTTCTTGGGATGGTGCACCCAGTCGGATTCGGTGTTGTAGGTGCCGGTTTCCGAGATCACGTAAGGCGAGCCGAATTCTCGCGCATTGCGGATGATCTCCTTGAGATAGCCGACGCGCCTCTCGCGCTCGCCGATGTCCGGATGAATGATGTTGGTGTAGCCCGACACGCAGCACACCGGCAGGTTGTGGTCGCGGAAGGTGTCGCGAACCGTCCTGGCCTTGTCCTTGGTGATCTGCCCGGCCGACAGGTCGATATCCCTGAAATGCAGGTCGAGCTGCACCGTGTTGAAATCGAGCGCACGGATCTTTTGCGCGGTTTCCTTGAGGCCGTACGGGAAATAGCCCGTGAAGATACCTGCCTGCATCATGATGTGAAATCCTCCCTGTAAGTGATTCAGTTGATTGGGTTTATCGAGATTTCGGACAGCTTGACCGTGCGGCGCTCGTCGATCGAGCGATAGCCGGCTTCGATCAGCGCCATGGTCTTGACGTTGTCGGCGACGGAAAGTGCCGGCGGCTCACCCGTCTTGACCGCATGCTGGAGTTGCTCCATCACGCCGATGAAGGCATGCGGGAACCACATCGTCTCCCAGCTAGGGGTGACCCATTCACCGCCGGTGGTCTCGGTCGAGGCATAGGTCAGCGTCGAGGCCGAACCCGTCGGCCAGCCTATCGTGCCCTTGGCGACGCCCTTAGTGCCGTCGACGCGCCAGTTGATGTGCTGGTCGTCCTTGTAGCCGTCCTGGCGCGGGCCGGACCAGACATCCTCCAGCGACACAGCGAGCACGCCGGACGGAAACCGCAGCGTCGAAACTGTGATGCCGTCGGAATGGTCGAAGCGCGTGCGCGGATCCTTGCGCGTCAGCGTGGTGATCTCGTCGGGATCGCCGAACAGAAAACGCAGCACATCGAGATGGTGGACGCTCATATTGGCGAGCGTCAGCCGGTCGTAGTCCTCGAGAAACGTCTGCCAGTGCGGGATCGCATGCATGTCGATCTGGGCGAAGACGATGTCGCCGAGCGCGCCGCTGTCGATGATCTGCTTCAGCACGCGCATCGACTGGTCGTAGCGCATGTTCTGGTTGACCGAGAGGATCTTGCCGGCCCTGGCCGCCTCGTCGCGCAGTTTGACCGCTTCATCGAGCGACAGCGCCAGCGGCTTTTGCGCCAGGACCGCCTTGATATGCTGCTGCTTCAGCGCATGGCGGATCAGTGCCGGCTGCTGGTCCGGCGGAAACGCAAGGTCGATGATCTCGACATTTTTGTCCTCGATCAATTGTTCCGGCGTGTCGTGAACGGTCGGGATCTCCCAGCGCCTGGCGACTTTCTCGGCGCTGGCCTTGGTCCGCGAGGCGATCGCCACCACGGGAAAACCAGCTTCCTTGTAGGCGGCAAGATGGCATTCGGCCATGATCATGCCGGCGCCAACGCAGCCGATCCTGTAGTCCCTGGTGCGGACTTTAACGTCCGGCTCGAAGCCGTTTCTTGGCCCGCCTTCGCTCGCCATGTCTTCCTCCCGAACCTCGTTGCTTGCGGTCGCCGTCATCTTGCCAGCGCTCCCCCGCTTTGCCCGAAATAATGCACCCTGCCCGGCTCGCAGGATATCGCCACCATCGCGTCCGGCCTGATATCGGGCTGGCCGCGCAGCAGTGCCCGCAGACGCGCCTGCCCGGCAGCGAGTGTCACCACGGTGTAGCCGCCGAGCGGCTCGACCTCGAACACTCGCGCCGGGCGGCCCGCGCGCCCAACCGACATTCCATCATCCGATATTTCCCCATCCTGCCAGGGCCGGACCTTGATGTCTTCCGGCCTGAGCCCAATCTCGACGGCATCGGCCGGCGCGGCCTTGTCCGCGATGCGGATCGTGCCTTCGGCCGCCTCCATGCCTTCCGCGCCGCGCACCGACTTCAAGATGTTCATCATCGGCGAACCGAGCAGCCGCGCGACATAGGTGCTGGCCGGCCGATCATAGATCTCGGCCGGCGCGCCGGTCTGCCTGATCCTGCCGTTTTCCAGAATGGCGATGCGGTCGGCGACAGACATCGCCTCTTCCTGGTCGTGCGTGACATAAATCAGCGTCTTGCCAAGCTCGCGCTGGATGCGCTTCAGCTCGACGCGAGTCTCCTCACGCAGCCTGGCGTCGAGCGCCGAGATCGGATCGTCCATCAGATAGGCATTGGGGTCGCGCACCAGCGCCCGGGCAATCGCCACGCGCTGCCGCTCGCCGCCCGAAAGCTGCGCCGGCGGCTTGTGCAGGATGTGGCCGATATGCAGCTTGGCCGCGACGTCATCGACACGTTTTACGATATCGGCCTCGGCGACCCGGCGTTCGACCAGGGGAAAGCGGACATTGTCGCGCGCGCTCATATGCGGAAACAGCGCCAGGTTCTGGAACACCATGGCGACATTGCGCTCGGCTGGCGACACCGTATTGACCGGCCGGCCGCCGATCAGGATCTCGCCGGTGTCGGGGGTTTCCAGTCCGAGCACCAGGCGCAGTATTGTGGATTTGCCGGACAGCGGCGGGCCGAAGAAGCAGAAGAACTCATTGTCGTTGACAGTGAACGAGGCGTCGTCGACGGCGAGCGTGTCGCCATAGCGTTTCGTCACATTGCGGAAGACGATATCGGCCATGGTCTTAATCCGCTTCGCTGGTTGCGGACAGACTACCGGCGTTGGCGCTGCCCCTCATCCGCCTGCCGGGACCTTCTCCCCGTGTAGTGTCGGGGAGAAGGGTGAAGCTCCAACGCCGGCGCCCCCCTCTCCCCGTCTCTATACGGGGAGAGGGTAAGGGTGAGGGGCAGCACCGACCTGGGAATACCTGCACGAACATCTCAGCCTCCCGCCCTTATCGCGCAACCAGTGCCAGCGTCGAAGACGCGCACCGACTGCGCGGCCGGCGCGACAACCGCTGTCTGCCCGATCGCCAGCCCGACATCATTGTCGAACACCGCCTTCACCGCGCTCTCGCCCTGGCCGAGATGGACGATGGTGCGCGCGCCGATGCGCTCGACGAACGTTACCGGCATCGACAGGCCGCGGTCTGAGAGAATCACCTGCTCCGGCCGAAAGCCGTAGAGTACATCCCCGCGCGCGGCCCTCACCGCCGCGGCGAGATTGTCCGGCAGCGGCGGCGTGACACCGAGCGGGCCGAGGTCGATGACCAGGCCCCGGTCGCTTTCCACCGGCCTGCCCCTCAGCAGGTTCATGCCCGGTGCGCCGATGAAGCCGGCGACGAAAACGTTGGCCGGATTGTTGTAGACCTCTAACGGCGTGCCGACTTGCTGCAGCACGCCGTGGTCCATCACCGCGATGCGGTCGGCCATGGTCATCGCTTCGAGCTGGTCGTGGGTGACATAGACCATGGTCTGTCGGAACTGCCGCTGCAGCTGCTTCAGCTCGGTCCGCATCACCGCCCGGAAGGCGGCATCGACATTGGACAGCGGCTCGTCGAGCAGGAAGATCGCCGGCTCCATGATCGCCGAGCGGCCGATCGCCACCCGCTGCAATATGTTGACTGACAGCCGGTCGGCTTTGCGGTCGAGCAGCGGCGTCAGCTGCAGCATCTCGGCAATCGCGCCGACGCGGCGGTCGATCTCGGCTTTTGGCGCCCCGCGCATTTTGGGGCCGTAGGCGAGGTTCTGCCGCACGCTCATGTGGGTGAAGATCGCGTAGTTCTGGAAGACGAAGCCGACGCCACGCCGGCCCATCGGCACGCCTTCCATGTCGCGCTCGCCGAACAGGATCTTGCCGCTGCTCGGCTCTTCCATGCCGGCGATCATGTTCATCGTCGTCGACTTGCCGCAGCCCGACGGCCCGAGCAGCGCCATGAACTCGCCGTCGGCGATGGCAAGATCCATCGTCTTCAGCGCGGTGAAGTCGCCGAACTTCTTGACCAGGTTCTGCAGGTGGATGGCGCTCATGCCGTCACCTCGCGTGCCCGGGCCATGCGCTTCATGGCAAACACCGCGGCGATGGACAGCACGATCAGGATGGCCAGCGCGATCGCCGCGACGTAGCCCCAGATCAGGTCCTGGGTGGTGAGCTTGTAGATATAGACGGAGATGGTTTCGGTGGCGACGCCGGGACCGCCGCCGGTCATGATGTAGAGCGTGTCGAAGATCTTGAAGTTCTCGATCACCCGGATCGCCAGCGCGATGATGATGATCGTCTTCATCTTCGGCAGCACGATGGTGACGAAGCGCTGCCAGGGATTGGCGCCGAGCAGCGTCGCCGCCTTGATCTGGTCTTCGGGCACGCCGACCAGGCCGGCAAGCAGGATGAGGAACATCAGCGGCGTCCACTGCCAGATATCGGCGACCATGACGGCGATGAGCGCCAGCGTTGGGTCCGACAGCCAGGCGATGGTGACGGGAAAGCCTGATAGCGCCGACAGGATGTCGTTGACCGGGCCGCCCGACTGGAACAGCATGAAGAACATGTAGCCGGCCACCGCCGGCACCACCATCATCGGCATCAGCAGGATCGAATAAAAGATCCGCTTGCCCGGAAACTCGTCGGCAAACAGCGTGGCGAGCGCCAGGCCGAGCAGGAATTCCGCCGGCACGCAGACGATCATGACGATGGCGGTGCGGTTCAACGCGCTCCAGAAGCGAGCGTCGGCGGCAAGGTCGGTGTAGTTGGCAAAATTGTTCCACAGCGACCAGGCGCTCCACCAGCCGAGTCCCGAGAGCGGCGACCAGTCGGTCAGGCTGATATAGAGCTGCATCAAGAGCGGGAAGACCGCGATGAACAGCACCAGGATCTGCGCCGGCAAGGTCAGCCGGAAACCGAGCTTTGCCCCTTCGTCACGCAATGCCGACTTTGCCTTGGCCGGGTGACTGTCGTCTTCCGGGATGGGGGCCTGCTCCGAAATTGCGGCAGTCGCGGCGCTCATTGCTTGAGCGCCCCGAAGGTCAGCCCGCGCACCAGATGGCGCTGGATGGCGATACCCATGATCACAGGCGGCACCGCGGCGATCAGGCCGAGAGCTGCCTTGGCGCCATAGAGCTGCCCGGTCATCGAGGAGGACAGCGAGGCCATGTAGACGGGGACCGTCACCCATTCGCGCGTCGTCAGAAGCAGCGCGATCAGATAGTCCGACCAGTTGAGGATGAAGACGAACAGCGCGGCACTGGCCAGCGGCGCGCGCATCATCGGCAGCGTGATGCGGGTGAAGACGCGCAGCCGCGAGCAGCCCTCGACCAGCGCCGCTTCCTCGATCTCGCGCGGCATGTCGTCGAAGAACGTCTTCATCAGCCAGAACGCAAAGGGCAGCGTGACGATGCCGTAGATCAGCGACAGCCCCCACCAGCTGTCGGTAAAGTTGAGAAAGGCCCACATGATCATCACCGGGGTCATCACCGCCATCGGCGGAAACAGGCGGAGCTGGATCAGCGCCAGCGGCAGGTTCTGGCCAGAGCCGAAGCGCGACAGCCCGTAGGCCGCCGCGGTGCCCGCCGACATGGCGATCGCCGTTCCGAAGGTGGCCGACAGCAGCGACGACAGGATCGGCTTCAGGGCGGTGCGGTCGAGCGCGACGATCAGGTTGTTGGTCGATTCACCGAAGACGAAGCGGAAATTGCTGAGCGTCGGATCCTTCGGCCACCAGGTCAGCTCGGCGCCGGTCGCCGACCATTCGGCGATCGGCTTGAAGGCCATCGACACCATCCACAGGATCGGCACCAGCGTCACCGCGATGGCGGCAAGGATCGCTGCATAGCGGAGTGTTTCGAAGGGAACGGAACGCTTCATCTTGCCGCTTTGCTGGTACCATCGTTTGCGGAGGCGAAGCGCAACTCCTCGCCTCCATTCGGATCCTGGGAGGAGGATCAGCTGACCGGATCGAGAACGGTGGGCCAGGCCTCCTTGTTGGTCTTGATGGCTTCGAGAAGCTTCTCCTCGCCGGTGCGGCGGGCGATCTTCTTCCATTCCGCCTCGGTGTCGGCCATCGCCTGCTCGGCGGTCTTGGCCTTGGTCAGTGCGGCGACGAGGTTCTCGTCCAGCGCGTTGTGGAAGGCGGTGGCGCCGGGATAGTTGATGGTCGGCACGGTGCGGGCGACCGTCTCGCGCACCACATCCATGTGGTAGGCGTGATAGGTCTGGCGGACCAGCGGGTCGGAGAAATCCGACAGCCGGAACGGATCGAAATAGCCGCCCGGATTGGCGGTCATCCAGGCATAGATGCGGCTCGAACCGAGCCACTGCAGGAACAGGTAGCAGGCCTCCGGATTCTTGGCCTGCGACGAGACCGAGGCCGACAAATTGAGCCACAGCACCGAGCGGCTGATCAGCTTGCCGTCGATCTCGCGGCCGGGCGGCAGCATCGAGCCGATCTTGCCGGTGACAGCTGAATCCTTGTTGCCGGCATTGTCGAGGAATTTTGGCAGGTTGGAGAAGGCGCAGGTCATCGCGGCGCCGCCCTTGGCAAAATTTCCGTACTGCTCCGGCCAGCCCCAAGAGATCGCATCCGGCGAATGATGGGCCAATGAGGCGATGTACTCGTTAACAGCAGCAATGCCTTGCTGTGAATTGATCAGCGGCCTGCCGGTATCGTCGAACAGGAACTGATTTGGCGAAGCCATTGAAACATAACGCTGATACCAGTTGGTGTAGCCCCAGCCCTGGTTGCGCAGATCGGTCGAACCGAACAGACCCTTGTCCGGGCGATGGAAGAAGGCGGCGATCTCGTCATGCTGCTTCCAGGTCTTCGGCGGCGCCAGTTCATAGCCATGCTTGTCGGAGAAGGCTTTCTTCTCGGCCGCGTCGCCGAACAGATCGGTGCGATAGACCCAAGTCTGGAAATCGCCGTCCAGCGACACGCCATAGGTCGAGCCGCGATACTGGTTGAGCAGCGAGACGCCCTTGGCGCCGTCGACATAGCCGCGCTCGGGGTCGTCCCATTCCGGCTTGTACTGGGCGACGAAGTCGTCGAGCTTCAGGATGCCGCCGGTTTCGGCGAGATCGCCGAGACGGTTCCATTCCACCGCGTAGATGTCATAGGCCCCACCCTTGGTGGAGATGTCCTGCATCGTCTTGGTGAATTCCTGGCCGTTCGGCACGCCGACGATCTCGAGCGGAATGCCGGTTTCTTTCTCCCACAGATCCTTGATCGAGGGCGCGCCGGCGGGAAATGGCTGCGTCAGCTGGCCGATCGAGCCGTCGGACAGGCCAAGCACGATCTTGGCCGGCGCCTTGCCGGCCCCCTTCATCGCTTTGGCCGCCTCGATGGCGCGGCCTTCCGGCGTGTCGGGACCATACTGATAGCGCTCCGAGCCGTCGAAGCCGGTCGGGCCGCCGATCATGCCCGGCGCCAGCGCATCGGCCGCATAGGCGCGGCTGGGGCGGATGAATTTCGGCGCGATACCTGCGGCGGCAACAAGCACGGCCGCCTTTCCACCGGACGCCAGCAGACGGCGCCGCGACATGCGGATCATATCAGACATTGGAACTCCTCCCTCGGGGGCCTTGTTCCTCCACGGCCCCTATGATGGATATTGACGGCACCGGGGGAAGGCTGTCAACATCATAAATAATCAAAACACGTCACAACATCGCAAATGGAGGAAAAATGCAGTCGATCATCATCGCCCCATCGCACTCGCTGCTGGATTTTGAGGGGCTTGAATTTGAGGGGCGGCGCGGCTCGACGATTTGGCGTAGCGCCAGCTTGCGCATCGGCTAAGGCCGGATACATCATTTCCCATCAGAATCGCGGATGGCATCAAGCGGTCGTCCGGCATTCGAACCGTTGAACGCGCGATTTTGATGCGCGGTAGCGCGCAAGCAGTGAGGTGATCGACTGTGCGGTCCACCCTGACAGACATAGCCCGGGAAGCCGGCGTTTCAGCCGCGACGGTCGATCGTGTGCTCAACAACCGCGCCGGGGTCAGGGCGCGCACCCGCGAGGTCGTGCTGGAGACGGCGCAGCGGCTGGGCTACATCGCTGAGAATTCGAACAGCCCGACCCCGCGCCACGCACCGCCCGGCGATGTCATACGGCTCGACTTCGCCCTGCCCGCCGGCACCAATTCCTTCATCAAGATGCTGCACCGGCATATCGAGGCGCAGGCGCAATCGCGGCCAGACCTCGATGTTCGCGTCGCCACGATCGAAGGCTTCAATCCCGACCGGCTTGCCCGCCTGCTGCAGGAATTGCGCGGCCAGACGCAGGGCGTCGGCGTCATCGCGCTCGATCACCCGACTGTCCGCGAGGCGATCCGTTCGCTGTCGGCCAGCGGCGTCAAGGTCGTCACCATAGCGTCCGACATCCTGCACGTGCCGAGGGTCGCCTATATCGGGATCGACAACCGCGCCGCCGGCCGGCTCGCCGGCTATCTGCTCAACCGCTTCATGGGCGCCGGTCGTCCGGGCAAGGTCGCGCTGTTCGCCGGCTCGCTCTCCTATCGCGGCCATGAGGAACGTGAAATGGGGTTCCGCCACATATTGACGGAAGAATCGCCCAACCTGCAGATCGTCGAGATGCGCGAGATGCTCGACGACCGGGAAAAGGCCTATGCGGAGGCCTCCGCCCTGCTGGACCGGCATCCGGACCTGGCCGCGATCTACAATGTCGGCGCCGGCAACACCGGCATCGCCCGCGCGCTCAAGGAGCGAGGGCGGGCGCTGTCGACCGTGTTTCTCGGCCATGAAGTGACGGAAGGCACCAAGGAGCTTTTGCTCGACGGCACGCTCGATGCAGTGATCGACCAGAATCCGCGAGTCGAGGCCCGCGAAGCGCTCAACACCTTGACCCACGCGGTCAGGGGCTTGCCCTACGAGTTGCACCAGCCGAGGCTGCAGGTGATCTTCAGGGAAAGCATCCCGGAGATCTGAACGGCCTGTGGCACTGTCAACACGGCCTAGATTCTGCTCACCATCGCTTGCGCACCCTCAGCCATGCCAATCGCGATCCGGTCGCCGGAGACAATGCCCGATATGTCGCAGACGACCAGCGGCATGCTGATTTCGTAGAGGAACTCGGCGACGATGGCGCCGACGGCCAGGATCGGATCGGGCCGCTGCAGGATGATGCCGGCCGGCGCCGTGCCCCTGCGGATCGCCTCGGCCAGGACCGACGACGAGGACGACGACCCCCGCCCGGATGCCATCACCAGGATCTTGCCGGCGACGTTGCCGCCCGGGTGCGAACGGTCGATGATGTCGCCCGTTTCGGCATCGACGCCACCCCAGAAGCTGAGCGCATGCGACAGCACCAGCGCCGATCCCTGCGCCTCGCCGGCAAGCTGGAACGTGCCGACTCTGTTCAGCGCTCGACCGTCCTGTTGGCTCATCGCGCGCCTCGCACGACGCGGCCGGCAGCGGCCGAGTGAACGCAGTCTTCCAGGTCGCCGAAGGCCACTGTCACGCCGATATTGCCGGGCGCATAATGCGCCCATTTGCCGGAATTGGTCATCACCACGCCGTCGAGACGCTCGAGCACAGAGGTGACATAGGTGCAGGTATCGGTAACCGGAATGACGTTGAACGCCTCCATGCCGTCCAGTTCGCCCTCGTCCTGCAATCTCTTGAAAGTGGCGCGCCCGGTGTTGACGTAGATCGGGATGCCCCTGCCCGGCGCCACCTCGCGCAGCATCGCCAGCAGGCGCATCCATTCGTCATGGGAAAAATGCGGCGTGCCGAGCGATACGGCCGCAAGCGGCGCGCCGTCGGGGACGCTCGACAGTTTTGCCAGCGCCTGGTCGATGTCGGCGCGACAGATCCGGATCGTCGCCTCCGGCGCCACGCCGCGAAATGCGTCGTCGAGCGTCCTTGCTTCCGGCGTGATGCCGACCGCATGAAACAGCGCCACCGCACCCGTCGTTGCCGCCGCCGCGCCAAGCGCCTTCAGCTGGTCCTCGTCGCGCGGCTGCGGCAGGCCCGATATGACCGGAATGCGGTCGCCACTCCTTTGACCGACAATAAGCCCGACGCCAACGAACAGGGCATCGGCAGGTTCGAAAGAACCGGTCAGCTCGAACAGGATCTGGCCGCGCCGATTATCGGTCAAATGCAGTCCCCAGGCCGGCGCGCGCCCGGTCATCGCGCAGCACAGATCGATGAAATCGCCATAGCGATTGGTCCGCGCACCGATCACCGAATTGGCAAAGACGATGGCGTTGGACTCGCCCCAGGCGATCTGCTCGCCAAAGCCCGGCCGGAACCGCGTCTGATAGGGCGCGCAGGTGAAGGTCGCCTGGCAGCCGAGTTTTAGATGCGCCTTCATCAGCCGCCGCGCCGGCACCTCTTGCGACCGCGGCATCTTCACCAGCCCGGGATGGATGAGGTCGAAGGAACCGACATTGAGTGTCGTCGGCACCCGAACGCGGCCGCCGCCCTCGACCAGCCTTTCGACGAAATCGAGGCTGGCCTGGCCGTGATAGAGGCAGCCGTCGATATGCGCCCCGGCAATGTCCAACAATTTGCGCGCACCGACGGCGTTGGAAAAGGCGACCAGTATCTTCACGGCTGCAGCCACGGCCCGGCCGTGCTCGCCGTCGAGCATCGACTGGTCGCCCGCACTGAGTTCAAGCGTCATCGGCATGCTCCGGCGCCCCATTTTGCTCGACAGACAGCGGGACAGCATTTGGATTCTTGCGAAGCGGACCCCCACCCTAACCCTCCCCACAAGGGGGAGGGAATGCTGCCGCGCGCCTTTATTTCTCCCCTTGGCGCCGAAAGGCAGGCAAGTTGCCGAGGTCAGCGCCAACGAAAGTCTCCCTCCCCTTTGTGGGGAGGGGTTAGGGGTGGGGGTACATCGTAGAGCGACAACCCATTCAGTCCTCAGCGATCAGCACCGTGCTCTCCGGCGACCAGCGCAGCACCACTTCTTGCCCCTCCGCCAACCTTTCAACGCCGGTGTTCTGCACGATGACCTTGAGCGTTTGCCCGTCGCGATCGACGAAATAGGTGCTGTTGCTGCCGGCGAAGATGCGCTTGGAAACCTGGCCGCGGAGCATATTGGCGTTCGGATCGGACGTCCCTGAATCGGTAGCAATGCGGATGCGTTCGGGCCGCACCGCGCAGCTGGCCCTGGCGCCGGCGGCAAGCGTCGCGCCTGCCGCGGCGGCGATCGCCGTGCCGTCCGGCAGCCGGATGCCGGCGCCGGTGCTGTCGCCGCGAAAAATGTTGGCGTCGCCGAGGAAGGTGGCGGCGAATTCGCTCTTCGGCCTGTCGTAGATCTCCTCGGGCGGCCCCTCCTGCACCAGCCTGCCGTCACGCAGGATGCCGATGCGGTCGCTCATCGTCAGCGCTTCTTCCTGGTCGTGGGTGACGAAGATGGTGGTGATGCCGATCTCGCGCTGGATGCGCTTCAGCTCGATCTGCATGTCGACGCGCAGCGCCTTGTCGAGCGCGCCCAGCGGCTCGTCGAGCAAAAGCACGCGCGGCTTGGTGACGATGGCCCGGGCGAGCGCCACCCGTTGGCGCTGGCCGCCCGACAGCTGGTGCGGGCGGCGGCCGCCGAGCTTGCCGAGCTGCACCAGGTCGAGCGCGCGCTGCACCTCGCTGGCTATCGTTGGCTTGGCTTGCCCGCGCACCGACAGGCCGAAGCCGACATTGTCGGCAACGCTCATATTGGGAAACAGCGCATAGTTCTGGAACACCATGCCGATGCGCCGCTTCTCGACCGGCACCCGCTCGACGCTCTCGCCGCCGATGGCGATGCGGCCGGAGTCGGGGAAATCGAAGCCGGCGATCTGGCGCAGGAGCGTGGTCTTGCCGCTGCCCGACGGCCCGAGCAGCGCGTAGAAACCGCCGTCGGCGAAATCGATCGAGACATCGTCCAGCGCCTTGTGCGCGCCAAAACTGCGCGACAAATTCGCTACCTGCACGCCGGCCATTATTTCTCTCCGCCGAATTTGAAGAATTTTGCCGTGAGCAGCATCAGCGCCATCGAGACGACGATGATGATCGTCGAGACGGCATTGATCTCCGGCGTGAAACCCTTGCGGATCGCGGCGTAGATCTCGACCGGCAAGGTCGTCTGGCCCGGCGTCGACAGGAAGTAGGAGACCACGAACTGGTCGAACGACACGGCGAAGGCGAACAGCCCGCCGGCGATGACGCCCGGCATGATCCAGGGCAGCGTCACCCGCGAAGTCACCTGCCACTGGTTGGCGCCGAGCGATCGCGCCGCCTCTTCCAGCTCCGGCGCAAAGGTCTGCAGCCGGGCCGAGACGACGACGATGACATAGGGCAGCGCCAGCGCCACATGGCCGAGCAGGATCGCGAACAGTCCCCGCCCGATGCCGACGCCGAAGAAGAAGATCAGCATCGCCGTGCCGGTGATCAGCCACGGAATGGCGATCGGTGGAAACAGCAGCGCTTGCAGGACTTTCTTGCCGCGAAATTCGTGGCGATAGAGCGCCAGCGATGCCGCCGAGCCGAGCACCGTGGCGATGATGGTGCTGATGATGGCGATCTCTATGCTGTTCCAGGTGGCCGAGATCAGCTGGTCGTTCTGCCACAGCGAAGCGTACCACTCGGTCGTCCATTCGAACGGCAACTGGTAGAAGGGCGAGACGTTGAACGACATCAGCGCCATGATGATAACAGGCAGGTAGAGGAAGGCGAGCAGCAGCCAGATGTAGAGGCGCCCACACCATTCCAGGATACGCGTCGTCGCCATCACGCGGCCCTCTTCAACACCGGCGACGCCAATGCCAGGATGACCAGCACGACGGCCAGCAGGATGAAGGACAGCGCCGCACCCAGCGGCCAGTTGAACACGGCGACGAACTGGTCCTCGATGATCGTGCCGTAGAAAGTGCCGGTGCGGCCACCGAGGATACGCGCTTCCATGAAGGAGCCGACGACGGGAACGAAGATCAGCGCCGCACCGGCGACCAGCCCCGGCATCGACAGTGGAATGATCACCCGTTTCAGCATTTGCAGCCGCGAGGCGCCGAGCGAGCGCCCTGCCTCGATCAGCGAATCGTCGATGGCCTGCAGCGTCAGGTAACAGGTCAGCACCATGTAGGGCACGTAGGAGTGGACCAGGCCGATGATGACGGCCGGATAGGAATACATCAGGTCGATGTTGATCTTGAACGGCAGCACGGCATTGAGCGCGGTGTCGAGAATGCCGCCCTCGCGCAGCACCATCGCCCAGGAGAAGATGCGCACCAGGCCGTTCGACCAGAACGGCAGGATGACGAGCAGGAAGATCGCCTCGCGGCTGCGTCCCCTAAACACCTTGGCCAGCACATAGGCCGCGGGATAGCCGATGACGACGCACCACAGCGTCACCTCGAGCCCGAGCCTGAGCGAGGCCAGCAGCAGCGTCCGGTAGAGGCCTTGCGCAAAGAAGGTGGCATAATTGTCCAGCGTGAACGACCACGCCTTTCCCGACAGCGGCAGCTCGGTCATGAAGGAGAAGAACACCATGGCCGACAGCGGCAAGAAGATCGCCACCGTCAGCCAGAGATAGGCGGGCACAAGCAGGGGCAAAGCCGATCGCAATCCGCTCCTCGCACCGGTCGCGACCTGTCCTGCCATATGTTCCTCCCGAAAAGCTTGCCGTTACTTCACCCCGCCCGTTACTTCACCCAGCCCGTTACTTCACATTGACCTTCAGCTCCTGCCACAGCGCCAGATAAGCCTCGCGCTGCGCATCGCTGATCGGCGCCTGGAACTGGATGCGCTTGGCGACATCGAGGTCGCCCATCACCTTGCGGTTGAAGGCATCTTCGGGAAGGGCGGCGACCGCCTTGGCGTTGGCCGACACCGGCGCGCCGACCTTGGTGACCCATTCGACGTAGAACTTCGGGTCGATCATGGTGTTGATGAAGGCCTCGGCGCCGGCGACATTCTTGGCGCCGACCGGGATGGAAAAGGCGTCGAGCCAGGCGACGGCGCCTTCCCTGGGGATGACCAGCGAGACCGGCAGCTTGAAATGCGTCTTGGCGCGGTCGGCCGAGCCGCTCCAATAAGTGCCGATGTCGATCTGATTGGAGGCGACCATCTGGTTCCAGTCGTTTTCCGAGCTCCAGAACGTCTTGATCTGCGGCATCAGCGAGGTCAGCTTCGCCTTGACCGCTTCCATATCCTTGATGTCGTTGATGTTCTGGCCGGTGGCGATGGCGCCGAACTGGACCGCTTCGACGGCATCGTCGCGAATGGTGACGCGGCCCTTATGCGCCTCGTTCCACATCTCGGCGATGCTGGTCGGCGGCGTCTCGAAGGCTTTCTCGTTGATGGCGAGCGCGGTCAAGCCCCACACCCATGGCACGCCATAGACCTTGCCATCGCGGGCGAGCATCGGCGAGCCTGCCTTGTCCGCGCTGATGTCGGCATAGTTGGGGATTTTCGAGACGTCGATCGGCTGGATCAGCTTTTCCGCCATCGCCTGGTCGTTGAAGGCGGCGTTGATCATGACGACGTCGTAGAGGCCGGGATTGGTCCTCAGCTTGGTCAGCATTTCCTGTTCGGAATTGAAAAAATCGTTGACGACCTTGTTGCCGGTCGCCTTCTCGAAAGCGGCAATGGCCCAGGGCTCGTCGGCGCCGTAGCCCTTCCAGTTGAGCACATGCACCTCGTCGGCGGTGGCGACCAGTGCGGAAGCGAAGACGGCGGTTGCCGTCAGAAAAGCAGTCAGTTTGGGCATGCGCATGTTCGTTCCTCTCATTGTTTGCCCGGTTGGCGAGCTTGTTTAAGTCATTTTTGCTGTCGGAAATGGGCCTCTAGCCCGCCGCCATGCACGGATTGATCGTCATGGCTGAGGAAAGTCTGGATGTCGTGGGCGGTCGGCGCCGACGACCCGCCATGGCGGGTGACCGAGAGCGCTGCCGCCGCATTGGCGTAGCCCGCCGCTTCGAAGGGCGGCACGCCGCGTGACAGCGCGCTGATGAAGGCGCCGATATGCGTGTCGCCGGCGCCGTTGGTATCGACGGCGGTGACGTTGAATCCGGGCATGGTCCGCGCGGTGCCGTCAGCCAACCGCACGAAGCAGCCTTTTGCTCCGGCGCGGATGACGACCGCCTCGGCGTTCGGGCAGTGACTGGCCAGCAGCCGGGCGGCAACGGCCTCGACATCGCCGCGGCCGGCGATCTCGGCCGCTTCCGTTGTGTTGCAGCTCAACCAGTTCGTGCGGGCCAGCACCCGGTCGAGAATGGCGCGCGGAATGTCCGAGACGACCGGCGTCGGATCGAAGACCAGGGGGATCTCCGCCGGCAGCGCCTCGATCCAGTCGGCCAGCGCGTCGCGGCTGCCGGGATAGCTCAGCGTATAGCCGGAGGCGAACACCCAATCATCAGGCGCAACGCAGACAGGCGCCATCATGCCGAGGCTGAGCACACTCTCGGCGCCAGGCCATGACACGAAGGTGCGCTCAGCGTCACCGCTGATCATGGCGACGCAATTGCCGCTGTCCATGTCAGGCGATGGCGGGGTCAGCGTTGCGATGCCCTCGGCGGCAAAAGCGGTGCGCAGGAAGTCGCCATTCGGTCCACTGCCGAGCTGGCCGCCGAAGACGACCTTCATGCCGGTGCGGCTGGCCGCGACCATCATGTTGAAGCCGCCGCCGGCGACCTGGGCAAAGCTCGATGCGGTCTTTTCGGTGCCGGGCTCAGGCAGGGCGTCGATGTGGTAGACATGGTCGACCACCGCGCTGCCGACATGGACAAGACGCCCGCTCATGTCAGGCTGAGCTCCGCTCATGTCAGGCTGAGCTCCGCTCATGCCAGGCTGAGCTCCGCTCATGTCGGGCTGAGCTCCGCTCATGCCGCCGCGTCCTTGCCTGAACCACTTTTCGCCATCCGCGCCGCGACCAGGTCGGCGGCGAGCGCGCGCACCTGCGCGATGTCGAGGCCCTTGAGCCGGGCGATGTAATCCCTTGGCAATCGGCGAAAGCCGGCGCAGGCGCCTGCCATGCCGGCCGCGATGGCGCCGATCGTGTCGGTGTCGCCGCCGAGATTGGCGCTGATGACGGCCGCCTGCCAGGGATCGCCGCCGGCGATTTCCAGCACCGCGAAGGCCGCCGGAACCGATTCCTGGCTGGCGACGCCGGTGCCGACCAGGTCGACGATCAGCCGGATGCCGTCGGTGACGGCCTTGCCGCGAACCAGGCCCCTCGCCCAGTCGATGCGCGCGGCGATATCGCCGCCGGTCGTCCAATGACCGCGTTCTGCGCCCTGCCTTGCCGCCACGACCGCGCGATCCGAGGCGGCGCGCCAATCGCCGCCGGCAACGCCACAGCTGACGGCAGCGGCAACGGCAGCCGCCGCGGCAATGGCGATCGAGGTGTTGTGCGTCGCCCGGCAGGTTTCCGCAACCTTGGCGACCAGCGCGTCGAGCGGCTCCAGCGGCATCATGATGCCGACCGGCGCGATGCGCATCGCCGCGCCATTGGTGTCGCCGCTGCGCCCTGCCTCCTCGGCCGGCACGCCGTCATTGATGGCGTCGATGGCGCGCTTGGTCGACGGTCCGAGCAGATCGTAGCTGCCGCGCGCCTTGACCTCGCGCTCCCAGTCGAGCAGCGCCTTGACCCAGCGCGTGTGGTCGAAGCCGTCGCCTGAAGCAACCAGGATGCGGCCGAGCAGCAGCGCCTGTTCGGTGTCGTCGGTGACAGTGCCGGCAGCCAGGCCCTTCGACACCGGATGGTCGGCGGCGGGCGCGACGAAACCCTCGACAGGACCGTAGAGCTCGACGATGCGGGCCGGCGACAAAAGCTGCGTCGGCATGCCGAGCGCATCGCCCAGCGCCCCGCCGACAAGCGCACCCATCGCCCGGTCGATCGCCTCGGCCATCTCCATGCTCAGAACTCCAGGTGAAGCGCGAAATGCGCCGGATTGAGCAGGCTGGTGACATATTCGATGGCGCGGCCGTCGGCGGCCCGCGTCAGGCGCCGCGTGCGCAGGAACGGCGCTCCCGGCGCGCAATCGAGAATGGCCGCGTCCTTAGCGCTCAGCATCTCGATATCGGCCCACTCCTCGCCGTGATCGGGGACGAGCCCCGCCGCGCGCAGCGTCTGGTGCAGCGAGCCCTCGCGCAGGCCGCGCAGCGGCACGTCCTCCAGTTCGGGCGACAGCGGCAGGCGGCTGCGCTCGATCGAGATGGCGTGGCCGTCATCGGCGTTTGAGCGCACCCGGTCGACGGCGATGAAGAACGGGCTTTCGACGCCGAGCCTGGCGGCGAGCTCGGCATCCTGCATGACTTCGAGCCTGAGCGTGCGCGTCTCGGCATTGGCGCCGGCATTGGCCAGCGCCCGCGACCAGCCGACGGCGTCGTCGACCGGCATGCCGTCGAAGGTGACGAACGAGCCGATGCCGACCTTGGTGGTGATCAGTCCGCGGCTCGACAATTCCTCGAGACCCTTGCGGATGGTGTTGCGGCTGACGGAGAAGCGCTGGACAAGCTCGTTCTCGCTCTGCAGGCGGTCGCCGAAGCCGAGCACGCCGGAGCGGATCTCGTGCTCGAGGACGGTGGCGATCCGTTCGGGCTTGCCGGTTCCGGGAGACGACGACAGGGTCGTGCGACGCGCCATGGAATACCTGTTCAGTAAACCTGTATAGTCCTGTTCAATAGCGCGATAGGCCAAGTCATGTCAACGGCTCGCGGCCGGCGCAGTTTGGCCTCCCGGAATCCCAGGCAAGATTGCCCTGCTGGTCGCGACGGCCCCTCCCGATCACCACGGGCCCTGCTGATCACGACGGCCCCTCCTGATCACGAGGGTTGGTCGCAGGCTGGAATTTTATGGGAACCTTCACCACCCCCGAGCGGTTTTTTCTGTAGTCGCGATGCGGCGACGACCGAAAAAATGGAGACAAATGGAGGCAAACCATGCTTACGAAGTTACTCGCGGCGTCCGTGCTCGCCGCCGGCCTGGCCACCTCTGCGATGGCCCAGAGCACCGCCGACCCAGCCGACACAGAGGCTGGCATGGCTCCCGGCAGCGGCAGGAGCGTCGTCATCGACCCGGCCCCGGTCGATCCGACCCTGGCCGAGCCGGATACGGTCGATACCAGGATTACCGGCAGCATCATTGCGGGCCCCGACGGCACGAATTCCAATGCCGATCGGAACTGCCCGCCAAGCCCGCAGGGCGCGATGCCTGATGCCACGCACAAGGCTCCCGGCACGGTTTCACCGACCGTCAACGACAGGCACTGCGGCCAGTAGCCGAGATCGATTTCGGGACCAGCGCTTCGGCCGCGGGACAGTGCTTCGTCCCGCGGCCGAAGCGTTATGTGCGAAACCTTTGATGGCAGAGCGAGGCGCCCCCCTCTGTCCTGCCGGACATCTCCCCCACTTGGGGGGAGATTGGCTGTCATCACTGATTTCGCCAATCACAAAAGTCGCAAGAAGAGTGCCGTCGTCGAAGCTGCCAATCTCCCCCCTCGTGGGGGAGATGCCAAGTTTTGGCAAAGAGGGCAGGACAGAGAGGGGCGCCGTAGAGCACTACATCAGATGGCGGCTAGCCCTTGCGCGGCCGGGCAGTCTTTGAACTGGTCACCTTGCCGGCCGCCGGCTCCTTCGGCCGAGCCGGCGCCTTCGGCCGAGCCGGCGCCTTTGGCCGAGCAGTCTTGGCTTTGGGTCCGCTTTCCCCACCACCGTCGATCTCGGCCGCGGCCTGGTCCCAGTGCTGCTGATGCGCGCCGTCGGGCCGGCCGGCCTGCTCCCAGATCGCGTGAGCCCGCCGGCGAATGCGTTCCTGCCTGTTATCAGTCACTGTTGCCTCCTCGGCTCAAATCGGTGAGCGACAACTTCTAGCTGAATTTTCGACCGGCGTCTTGGGGGCTTCGGCCCAGATCGGGTCGGCCAGGGTCTGGTCCACCCAAATCGGACAGGACCGCGACCCCGAGGAGTGCCGCCTTTTTGGTGATCAGCCCCGCCAGATCCGCGTCCGAGCGCTCGGTTCCGGTTTGCTCACGCACGGCTGCAATCAACGCCTTCATCGACAACAGGGCAGAGCCCCGTTCGGCAAGCAGGGCAAGCAGCTTGTCGACGGATGCGGCCACATCGCGTGATTCGACATGCGGCAACATGGAAATGGCTCCTTCCGTCCCGCCACGAAGACGATCGACAGCCGGCTGCCTGCCGGCGAGCCGCCGCTCTTCCCGCGTCTTCCCGGGAGAGCGGCGGGTGAAGGTCAGTCGATGACCTGCACGATCCTGCGGGTGCCGGGATCGACCAGCACGGTGCGATCGTCGACGACTACGTATCTGTATTCGACGTCGGGAACCTCATGAAGTTCAACCGTGTCGGGCAAGGTGGAACCGACGTTGAGTTCCACGCCCAGGAGGCTGATCGACGCCAGCGGGTGCCTCTCCACATATTGGCGGACGACCGTCTGCTGCTCGGGCGTGATAATCACCTGGTCTGCGGTGGCGACGCCGACACCGGCCAGCAGAGCCAGCCCGGCGGCGGCAGGAACAAGGTGGATTTTCATCGTCTTCTCCTGTCTGGTTTGCGGGCTCTGCTGTCCGCAGTCGGGACGACTCGGCCCAAAAGCCAACGTTTGACGAAACCGTCTTGTTCCGTGAGCGGCGACTAATTGATCGCCGCGTTGGCTGGCAGTGGCCCGCGATCTTGGTCGCCCAAGCGCGCGGGCCGATCGGTTTTGCCCGATCAGCAGCGATACCGGAGGGGGATGATACCGACTGCTTCGAAAAGAACATTCAGCGATAACTAATGTTCCGCTCCCTACGGCAAAAAAACCCCTGCCGGCGCCGGCACGTCAGGCGCGAGACCGGCAAATGCCCCCAATCTATGGTTTCGGCGGCTGCGCCGGGACCTCGCCGGGCTTGAGCACCGGTGTCCTGCCCTGGTCCGGCGGCGGTGCGGCCACGCCCTGATCGCCGGTCGGCGGCGGCAGCAGCACGCCGTTGCAGGGGTCAAGCGTGTCGGTCAGGCTGTTGCTGTCACCGTTGTTGACGGGCGGCGGCGGCTGCTGCTCGCCGTTCTGCGGCTGCGCCTGGCAGTGGCCGGCAGGCGCCTGGTCTTGTGTCTGGTTATCCGCCTGGGCGGCAACCGGCGCCGCCAACGCCAGTGCGCCGAGCAGCGTGATTGGCAGGAATGCGAAAGGTTTCATGTCGAACGCCTCCGCGCGAACGATCGCCTCCTTGCCAAAGCCGGCTGGCGGCGATTGGTTCCCGCCTGCAGCAAGCCGCCCGGCTCCATCGCGCCGGCGCGGCATGTTGGGGAATCGTTAATCAGCGATTGCTACTATAGCGGAATGACCAAGAACCTCGGAAACGCCGAAAGAAGCGCTCCAAAGGAGCCGGCAAGCAACTCCGCCCTGAGCCGGCTGGCGCCGGCCTTGTTCCCCCTGGCGGTCGTCGCGCTTGGCTACCTCATCGGCTGGCAGTTCTTCGGCTTCTAGAGCAATCTCCCCCCGTGAGGGGGAGATCAGCAGCTTCGGCCTCGGCACTCATCCCGCAACGCTGGTAATTGGTGAATACACCGATGACGGCCAATCTCCCCCCTTGAGGGGGAGATGCCCGGCAGGGCAGAGGGGGTCGGTTCGACTGGGCGCGGCCTCTTCTCTTGCGGCAGTGGAGGTTGGCGTATTACGTGAGACGACCCCCTATGCCTGCCGGCCATCTCCCCCTCAAGGGGGGAGATCAGCAGCTTCGGCCGCTAGTCCGGGAAATCGAACACCGGTTCCTCGCATCGATGGACCCGGCATCGACCGTCAAGCGTCCCGACATAGGCGGCGACAGGCACTTCGGGCCAGTCGCATTCATTGCCGAACCGGCGGACATAGCGGTCATAGGTGTTGCGGCCGGTGGTCAGCACCACCGCGCGCCGGCTCTGGATCAGAAGCTGCGTCTGTTCGCATGTCATGGCGCGCGTATCCGGCCGGGCGTGAGCCATGCTTGTGGCGGCGATCAGGATCGCTGCGGCTGTCGGGACGATTGGGCGATCTGGCATGCTGCATCCTCGGCAAAGGTCGTGCCTAACGCGCAGCTTCGGCCGTGGTTCCGCACCCTGCGCAACGGCGCGAGGGCGCAACAAGTCAGCCGCGATCACTCCTCCTTCTCCGGCCACTCCTCCTTCTCCGGCCACTCCTCCTTCTCGGGCTTGAACCGCCTGACCACCACTTCGAAGACGATGTCCGAGATCCACATCGCCGAGACGCCGATGAGGAACGCCGCGGCCAGCGTCGTGGTGTCGTCGTTGGCTGGAATCGCCAGGCCTGTGGCGCGGAAATAATGCACCGCCGGCAAGGTCAGGTAGGCCGCCGCCAGCGCGCCGCAGATCGGCGACGCCACCATCTCGCGAACCTTGTAGCGGTGGCGCGACAGGGCTCGCAAAATCCCGCCGGAAAGGCCGGCGACCACCACCGGCGCCTTGATGCCGAGCGCGTCGAGAAGTTCCTGTATCATGGCTTCCACCCGCACCATCTGGCGCCCTTGCCGTTGTAGGCATTGATTTCGTCGAGCTCCGGCCGCGTCATGGCGGCGACGACGGCGGCGGACGCACGGCGCGGCTGGTTGTGGTCGCACCAAACCTGGCGCGCCGGCGAAACCGGCGTTGCGCACCCGGCGAGCAGCAGGCCGCCAAACAGCAGGCACTTGGGCAACAGGCCGGGCAGCAGCAGACTGGGCAGCAGCATCAGCGCTTTGACCATCGCATCGCCTCCCGCCGTGCGGCTTCGTCCGGCAGGTCGCGCGCCGCGCGTTCGGCATCGGTCGCCTCGCGGTCCATTTCGAGGCGCTCCTCGACGGCAACGAGTTTTTCTGCCGCTCGCCTGGCCGCATCCTTGTTGGCCCGACCGCCGGCGACAAACAGGCCGATGCCGCCGACGAGCGCGGCAAAAATCGCCAAGATCGTCGTGTTGCCGGCGAGCGCGCCCAGCATCGAAAGCACCCACATCTCAATTGCCCTCCACGGCAGGCTGGTTTCTGACGAGGCCGGCGACGCCGTCGCGCACGACGTTGATCAGGATCTTGAGCAGGGCCAGCACCCCGGTGATTTTTAGCGCCAGGGCGGCGTCGATGCCGAACAGCGTCCAGTCGAAGCCGACCAGGCCGGTGAGCAGCAGGATCAGCACATTGATCAGATTGTGCGCGGCGTTGGTATTGAACCAGTTCATGGCTTTACCTTTCGAAACAGGGAGGGGGCCTTTCGAAACAAGGAGAGGATTGCGGCGACCAACGGAGCCAGCACTGCGGCCCATAATCCGGACAACGATCCGGAAAACGGTCCGGACAACGGCCCGCGCCGCACTCCGGTTTTGCCCGGCTCTGCCTTGACGGGCGTGAAACCCTTCGGTTGCGGCGGCTGCGGGATCGGAACCGGCGCCGGAGGGGGCGGCGTGTCCCTGATCCCGGACCATTTGCGGAACGCCTCGGCAAGCCGGATATCGTAGGCGTTCTTCGCATAGGATGCGCCGTTGTAGCCCCTGGCGAAGCCGGCCCAGTCATGCTTGCGCAATTTGCCGTCGAGCCGGTTGGCGGCGATGAAATTGACCGCCGCCGCCAGCTGCAGCGCCTCGTCCGCCATCATGGCTTCGACCATGGCCTGCACGGTCAGAAAGCCGGCCGCCCTGAAATTCTCGCCGAGGACCTGGCCGAGCCCCCATGACGCCGATCTGAGCGCCGCCGTCTCGTCGATGGCGCAGGCGGCTTTCAGGCGCGGATAGCTGTCGCGGGGATACGGCTTTTCGCCCCATTTGGCATAGGCAAAGCCGGCCGCTACCGCCTTTGCCCGAGCCGCGCCCGCCAGATTGCGGTAAAACACATGCGGCTCGAACAGGATGACCGGCCGGCCGTGGGCGTCGAAGCCATGCCCGCTGGTTTCGACATCGAGAAAGGCGTGGATCTCGTCTTCGCCGACGCCGATGCTGGCGCCGAGTCTTGGCAGATCGAGATCGTCGAGGCGCCTGGCGGGGCCCTTGAACGTCATGTCCATGGTCTTGTCCTTTCCCAGGTTGATGTTTGCAGGCGGTTGATGTTTGCAGGCGCCCGGTTGATGTTTGCAGGCGCCCGGTTGATGTTTGCAGGCGCCCGGTTGATGTTTGCAGGCGATTGTGTGAAATGGCCCCAAACTGTGGGGATTTGCCGATGTCGCAAGACGAAGGAACGGCGCGCTGGACGGTGAAGGCCGAGCTCTGCGCGGTCGGCCGCGACAAGCCGCTGCTTGTCGCGCTGGCGGTGATCCTGTGCCTCTATTGCGGGCTGATAGCCGGGCCGATCGTCTATGCATTCCTGGCCTTCCAGGGCATGGCGAATTTCTTCAACTGACGGCATTGACCAGTTGAGAACAGCTCGATCCGTCTTGCCATCGGCATGGAAACCGCTTAGCCGGAATAAACTGCTCGCATGAACCGTTCATACCCCATGGGAACAGGTGCGGAGGGCGCGTGACAATCAGGATCAGGCTTCCGGGCGGGACACTGAAGATCAAGAAAAAGGACGAGCTGCGTCGCCGCGAGCAGAAGCGCCAGGTCCCGGTCTGGCGGCTTGGAGACTATTTCATCGTCTGGTGGCCGAGCAGCATTTCGGATCGTCCGTCCGGACGGCCGCCAAAGGGAGTGGGTGAATAGTGAATAGTGAAGAAGGTGCTCTACTCACTACTACCATTCACCATTCACCATTCACCATTCACCATTCTCCCGCTCAAGCCGGTCCCGGAAAACAGCCGCGGAAATAATCAACGATCAGCCCTTGACTCTTCCGCCACGGAAGCTCTCTAAGTCGCTGCATTGCACAACGGGGGTTGGGAGCAATGGCAGTGCGTATCAGGTTGCCGGGCGGCACCTTGAAGATGAAGGTGTATCGGGAGTTGCGCGAGCGTGAGCGCGCCCGCCGCATCCCGGTTCTGAAGCTGGGCTCGCTGTATTTCAGCTGGTGGTCGAACCGGCCGCGTCCGTTGAACGACCAGCCCGACGACGATCCAAACCGATCTCGGGCAGCGCCTTGACGGCCCGAAAAAAGCCGTCCTCGGGCGGCTGCGCTTGAACCCTTCCGGTCAAGCCAACAAACGCGCGCATCGGCGGTTGACTCTTCGGCTGGGGAAGTTCTCTAATTGCTGCATCGCACATCATCATTGAATTGCACAGCGGAGTTGAACCGATGGCCGTGCGCATCAAACTGCCGGGCGGCACCTTGAAGGTAAAAGTCTATCGCGAATTGCGGGGGCGCGAACGCGAGCGCCGCGTGCCGGTCATGAAGGTGGGTTCGCTGTATTTTGTCTGGTGGTCGAACAGCCAGCCTCACAACAAGCCGCAAGACAGCCGCCATTAGCCGTTGCCATTCGCCCGCGCCTTGGCGCAAGCGAATGGTTGGCGCTCTAGGATGGGACGACGCTCATTGATGAGCGAAGGCATCATTTCATTTCACCAGGTCGCGGTCCGGCCGCACCAAAGCGTCGGCCGGAACGTCCGACCGTACGATTGAGCCGGCTGAAATTATCGCCCGGTCGCCGATCGTGACACCCTTCATTATCATGGCACTGTTGCCGATCCAGACATCATCTCCGATTGTGATCGGTGCTGAGCGGATGCCTGGGTCGACGCGCGGATGGCCTTCGCGAAAGATGGCCTGCATCTGCGCAAAACGCTTCTGCGGGTCCATGGGATGCGAGTTGGTATCGTGGATCGCCACCCCCCACGAGACGTGGACATGTTTGCCGATCTTGATCCCCACTGGATCCGATGACCAAATCGTCGAGCCTGGACCAAGGTAGAACCAGTCATCGATATTGATCCGACCCTCATGGGCAAAGACCTGCAAATGTCCGTCCAGATGGCTGTCCGCGCCGATTGAGACCCGGGACTTGTCGCCATGAATGTTGAAGATCTCCGCCCCGGCACCGAACTTCGTGCGCGGCCCGATGACGGCATTCTCCCTTGCGGCGCCTGTGGCGATCCAAGACGAAAAGCGGCGGCGAACAGCGAGAATGGTGGAGAAGATACGCATTTGCGAACATCTGCCACACGCCACCATTTCAGTCTAGGCATCGAAGATACCCCGACGCACCATTTGACGCAGGCATTCGGCGTCATAGGTGGCAGGCTGCCGGCTGCATTCGGATGCAGCTCGTCCGACATGTACAGTGTCGACGTGAGGTAGCCCATTCCGCTCGATCTTGGTGCCGACAACGACCCACTCCTCGCCTTCCCGGAGTTTGGCTACCGTCTCACCGTTGTGCTGAATTGCCTGTGCCATTTGCCTATCCCCTCTCCGCGACAAGGACTCCGTTATTGTGGAGTTCTCGATGGAAACGATCCAGGCTGTGTTCGGTCATCTCGATCCGCGCGACCAGAACGCTCGACACGAATTTTGCGAAATACTGTTCATTGCCTTCGCCGCGATGCTGTGCGGCGCCAAGACTTGTTCCGACATCTGGCGCTTTGGGCAGGAAAAGGAAGCGATGCTGCGAAATGTGCTCACTCTGGCGCATGGCATCCCGTCGCACGACACCTTCTCGGCGCTGTTTCGCAAGCTTGTCCATACGGGGTTCGCCGAGGCCTTCGCCGGCTTCATGCGCCATTTACCCCTACCTCCCCTCCAGCCGCGCCGCCTTCTCCAGCGCCGCCAGTTGCGCTTCGTCGAGTGTCAAAAACCCCATGATGTGCTGCACCACTTCGGCGCGCGCGTTGCTCAGCGCGCTGTGCAGCTCGAAGCCGTTCGGCGTTCTGGTCTTGGCCAGCCACTCGCCATAGGACGGGCGGCGGTAATAGCCGGTCGCCGCCGTCAGGTCGGCCAGCACCATCTCGCCGTCAGCGCATCCTGCGCCCTGGCCGGGCCGCCGGCCTGGCGCGAATGGGCGAAGCGTTTGCCGCTCATGCGCCGCCCTCGCCGTCCTGCGGCATCAGCCCGCTGAGACTGTCGAGCAGGCTGTCGCGCGCCTGGACCGCCGCCGGCACGGCATCCCTGGCAACCTTGCCGGCGGCGGCGATCGCCGCCATGCCGGCCTGCGCTTGTTTTGCCCTGGCTCGGGCATCGCGAATATCAGCCACCTCGTCCTGGCGGCGAAAGATGCGCTCCGGGCTGCGGCCGGCGCTCTGCACGATCTTCAGCGCCTCGTCACCGTCGATATTGTCCATGACGCCGGGGTCGAACTGCGCCATCTGCATGGCCGTGGTCACCACCTGGATGGTGTCGCGCGCCTCGGCCGAGCGGCGCAGCACGTCGAGCGGCCCGGTGAAGGTCGGCCGCACCGCCTTGCCGGCGAGGCTCGCCGGCGGCAGGAAGCGGCTGTCTTCCTCATACAATCCCTTGTCCTCGAGGATACCGAGCTCGCGGTCGAGATTGGCGGCAAAGCCGGCCTGGATGATCGAGCCGGACGGCCCGAGCAGCGCGCCCTTCTCCTCCTGCCGGATCAAGGCTTCGGTGGCCGTCATCTGCGGGTTCTGCACCAGCGTCTGGAACAGGTTGACGAACATCATGTCGCGGATCTCCTCGGCCCGACTTTCCGCGTAGTCGAATGCATGGGTCGGGTTCTGGCCCACAGCGATCGGCGCAATCGGCGGCCGGCCATTGTCGTCGATCAGGCCGGTGTAGTTCTCGCCGGGATTGAGCACCGGCACATAGTCGAGCCGCGCTTTCGACGCGGTCGCCGGATCGGTGATCTGCTGCAGCGCCCTGAGGCCCGAGCGGCGCACGGCATTTTCCTCGCGCACCGTGGTCAGCGCCTCGATGGTCGGCGAGATGCCATAGGGGTCGCCCTCATGGCGGCGCCAGTTGACGCAGGACACCGGGAAGGAGCGGAAACCGCTCTCCCTGACGATGACCTCCTCGTCCTCGACGACGTGGTAGGAGGCGAATGCCGTGTCGAGATACTGGTAGGTGCCGGAGAGCCGGTACATCTTGCGCTCGTCGCGCGGCTGGATGCACTGGATCAGCGAGATCTTGGTCTCGCATCTGGCCGGGTCGTCGACCAGCATTTTGATCCGCGCCGGCAGCTTGTCATAGCCGAGCAGCTGCGCCGCCTGCCGTGCCGTGCGCTCATAGCGGCGGTGGAAAATGTCGACCTGGCCCCAGCGTTGCGGCAGAGATAGCCCTCGACCACCGGGATCGAGGCATAGCGGATCAGCGTGCCGCCAAAGCCCTCCTCGGCGTAGAGATAGGCCGGGCCATAGCGCACGACGTTGCGCAGGCAGGCCTGCGTCGCCGGCACGAAATTCGAATTGGCCGAATAGCGCAGCGCAAACAGGAAATCGCGAAGCGCCTCCGCCCATTCCTTCTCCTCGTCGCTCTCCTGGTCGTTCACGGCGGCGGTCGACAGCCCGTGCCATTTCTCCGACTGCGGGATGATCAGGCTTTCCAGCCCGGCGACCAGCCGGTTGGCGGCCGAGTTGATGGTGTTGGCGTAGACACGGGCGCCGCGCCGCTGCTGCCGCTCGGCCTGCGGTTCCGCGCCCCGGCGCCCACTCCAGACATCGGGCGCGTCGGGGTCGCAGAATTCCGACACCGCCTCCCAGACAGCCTCATGCTCGCTCTCCAGTTCCGCCTGTCGCGACAGGATATCGTGGGCACGGGAATCGCTCGCCATGGCATTTCCTTGTTCTGTTGTATCAGCTTGTTCGAAGCCCAGATATTGCCAAGACCAGGTCGAATTTTGTTCGCTTTTGCGATGTTCAAGGGGCGCGGGGCGGCGACTCAAGGAGATCGATTTGATAATGACGGAAAGCCTACCCGGCGCCCTGAAGCGGCGAAGCAAGCAGGTTGCAAAGCGGCTGATCGGCTATGATTCCCGCAACTGGCTGCGCATCAGGCAGATCGAGGCGTTCACCGCGTTTCTTGAGGCCGACGGCCGCAAATCCTCTGACGTGATCGAGATCTCGCCCGGCTGGAACCGCCACTGGAAGACGATTTGCTCCAACTATACATCGGTCGATTTTCCCGAATTCGACATCTGCAAGGACCGCACCGACCGGCAATATTCCGTCGTCATCGCCGACCAGGTGCTGGAGCATGTGCAGCGCCCGTTTGCCGCGGCACAGAATATCCACGCCATGACCCGGCCGGGCGGCTGGGCGATGGTGGCGACGCCGTTCCTGTTCAGGGTGCATGCCAGGCCGCACGACTACAACCGCTGGACCGCCGCCGGCCTGAGGCAGGTCCTGGTCGAGGGCGGCTTCCCCCAGGCAAACATTGAAGTGTTCAGCTGGGGCAACAAAGCCTGCGCAAAAGCCCATATCGGCGGGCCGGTGCGCGCCTACGGCCTATGGCGCGACCTCAGCAACGACGAGGAATATCCGCTGATGGTCTGGGCCTTCGCGCGCAAGCCGGGGTGAGAGCGCGCAGAGTTCGACGTTGGTGCTGCCAGGCGCACCCCTTGTCGCCACGTCACACGCCCAGCAGCACGCGGCGCTGGCTGGTGAGTTCGCTCGGCGACAGATCGGTCTTGACCGTGCCGGCGGTGCCCTGGCGCTGCTCGAGCTCAGCCCGGAGCGCTGTTTCGCGCGCCTGCACGTCCTTGTCGGCAATGGTCGGTGTCGGTGGCAGCGGCTTCAGCGCCGGCGGCTTTTGAAAAACGCACATGGTTCCAGCTTTCTCCAAAGTCAGACGACCCAAAGTCAGACGACCTCGTCCAGTCGTAGAGCAAAAAATCCTCGCCGTTCTTGCCGTAACCCGGCAGGCGGCAGCGCTGCGTTGCGCCCAAGCGGGCCAGCCAGCGCAGCGCCAATTCATTGCTGGCCAGCGCCCGCGCCTCGACGCGGAAGGCGCCGTGCGCGGCAACCTGCGGACCGAGCACGGCGTGAAAGAACGCCGTAATGCCAGGCACACAGCGCTTCATGCGGCGCGTGCCCCAGCTCCAGGCGATCCACAACCCGCCGCGCTGCTCGGCGGCGCCAAAGCCGGCCTCCGGATTGCCGTTCAGCTCGGCGACATAGGCAAACCCCTGCAGCGCCGTCAGCGTCAGCAGCGCCGGCGACCATTCGTCGAACTGGCAGTCGATCTCCGTCCGGTCCTCAAGCCGCAGGTTGGCGGCGATGTAGGAGAGGTCGCGCAGCGTAGCGCTGACGATGCGAACGGTCATCGGCGGGGTCCCCTCACCGGAACGCCTCCAGCGGATCGCTCTGCCCTGCCTTTCGCCGTGCCGTCTTGAACTCGGCCGGGTCGACCACCGCTTCCCTCAGCATCATCACGCCATAGCGTGTCGCCGCCATCAGATCGTCGCGCAGCTTCACCACTTGGCCGTCTTTGCGGTGGTAGAGCCGAAACTCCTCGAACCAGGGCAGAAGCGTCGAGAACACCTTGAAGCGGCCGCTCTGCATGCGGTCGAGCATCTCCATCAGCCCGGCCTCGACCGACACCGAACCGTCGGCGAATTGCGCATGGCTGGAAAGCATGTTCAGCCCATGCGCGCCATATTGCCGGGCAAGTGCCACGCCCGCACCTTCCAGCGTCTCGCGGCGGCCGTCGCGCGGCCACGCCAGGGCAGCCATTCGCCCCACGGTTTTAGGGTCAGCGCCTGCATGGCCGGCGTTTGCTGCGAGGCGCGGCAGGCTTTTGCGACATAGACGACGTCGGCCTCCGTATCCCAGGCGAGTTCGACAGCAGCGGAACGGTGATCCCAGCCGAAATCCAGCGCCCCGAGCCGCGGCCAGTAGCGCGGCAGCCGGAACGGCTCGCAGGCGATCAGCTCCTCCGCCACCGGAAAGATGCGGCCGGAACCCAGCACCGGAATGCCCATCGCCCGCGCCTCGCGCTCATGCGCCGGATAGGCCGATACGATCGCGGCGCGCTGCTGCGGCGTGTAATGCTCGGCATCGTCGATGGTCATGAAGGTGACGTGGCGAGACATATTAGAGTGCCGTAATTTACTTGCCGCGGCGAGTGATTGCCATTGATAATACTGTCCATCGGTGCAAAGCTGCTGGCAGCTTGGGGGAGATACATGATCCGCATAGTAATCGTCGTGGCCATTGCCGCCAGTACATCAGCATGCCAATCGAACGTCCCGTACGACACGAGTAAGCAGACCTGCGGGGTCTACATGCGCAGGGGATTCAAACACGAAGTTTGCACCCCGGACACACCAGACAAAGTATGCAATGTCTGGTATAATCAGATTACAGGTGATGAAAGGATATGGTGTCAACCACTTACCCGGATAGCAACCGATCCTAAGGCCCGCGCCAGGCAGCTTGCGGGCAGCAGATACCCTTGATTCGACTTCGTCCGCTGGCTTTCGGCATCCCCTCCACCGCTTCCGCCGACAGAAACAACAGCACCACATCCGACATGCCGAGGAGCGGCGTAAAAGTGACGATGGTGATGCCGCCTGTGGCGTTGGTGCGGGTCAGGCCTTCGGAATAGATGTCGAGCGGCGGTTCCTCGTCGAACCAGACGCCGTGCAGCGTTTCGCCCTGCCACTTTTCGCGGCCCTTCTCAAAACTCTTGAACGACAGCACCGATTCATCGGCCTGCACATCGCCGCCGCCGCCATGGCGCACGACGACGCTGTCCAGCCCATGCGGCGCGCCGCGCCCCATGATGGTGCTGACAATGGCGTCGGCCGGGATCATGCCGGTGCCCCACGCCGCCGGCTGCTGCGGCGGGCCGACCAAGATGCGCTGCGGGTTGTCGCGCGTGCCCTCGGCGGTGACACCGGCCGCCCACAGCCGCACGGCCGTGTCAAAAACCTTGCCTTGCCACCACTCGGGATAGCGGCCGGTGAGATGCATCGCCCATTCGGCGCCGCCGGCCCTTGTCTTGCCGAGCTGGTTGCCGGCCATGAACAGGCGTTCTCGGTTGGCAGCACCGGCCGAATGGAACTCGGCCTGTCGCGGGTAAGGTCGGTAGGCGGCAAGCTGGTTAGTGCGCCGCCTCCGGTCCAATTCCCTGAGCAGGCTCAGATACTCGGTCTTCGCCGTCGCGGCCCGGCTTTGCGAGGCCCGGTCCTGCGACGCCGGACTTTTCGAGAAACGGCCGCAGGACGGCTTCGAGGCCGCGGATGCGCTGCCTGATTTCGTCATCGCTCAGTGCTTCCAGACTGTTGATGTTGAGATGCAGATCCTTGGGCAGCACCGACAGCACGATCTTCAGATATTGATCGGGCTTTTCGGTACGAACCTCGGCGATGACGCCGGCGCCATGTGCCCGGAAATCGGCGCGGATGGCGTCCAGAAAGCCATCGGCCAGCGTTTTTTTCGCTCGCTTCGGCCGGCCGGAAGGCCTGGGTTCGGTCACATCAGCCGGTTCGTCGTCGAAAAGGATTCTCGGCCATGCCCTACCTCGATGCTGGTGATTGGCGAAAGCCGGGGTGACATCCGATCTCCCCCCAAGTGGGGGAGATGCCAAATTTTGGCAAAGAGATGGCAGGACAGAGGGGGGCGCTGTCCCGCCGACATCGATATCGGCAACACAGGCACGAACTTGTGGGAAGGCTTGAATTAAAAAAACCCGCCTCGGCGGGCGGGTCGTTGGCGCAAATCAGCACCATGACTTTATTCCTAGCATAGCTGCCGTCACAAAGCAAGCGAAATCTCGCGGGCCGGCCTAAAATTCGGCCGCCCGCCGCGCTATGGTGCAGGGATCGGAACCGGTGTTCGCGCGTTTGCAATTTGCCAATGGGAGCAAAGCCATGAATGTCGCCAATCTGCAACTCGAGGGCCTGCTGATGGCCGTCGCATCGATCAATCAGGTCCTTGTCCGCAAGGGCGTACTGACGGTCGAGGAGATAGACATCGCCTTGCGCAAGGCCGAAGCCAGCGAGACCAGCGAGGAGCGCTCCGAAGGCATGTCGGCGTCGAGCCGCGATGCCGTCAACTTCCCGATCCGGCTGCTGGAGCTGGCGAACCAGTGCCAGCCGGAGGCGGACATGCCGTCCTTCTCCAAACTGGCGCGCATGGTCGGCCAGATGAAGGAACCCTACAACGACCAGATGTGACGTCGCGATCGCCTCGCCGTATCGGAACGCCGCTTGCCAGCCGAGCTACGATCAGCTGGCCGATGCAGACTTCCAGGTCAGCACACGGCCCGGCCCATGCACGGCGGCAAACAGCAGCCCGGCCAGGAAAGTAAAATGATCGACGAAAAAGCCGAACTCGGCCTGGTTGCCGGCCCAGTGCGACGGCCCGTGGAAGGCAAAGGCGAGGAACAGCACATAGGCGCCGGCGACAAGAGCGGCCTGCGAGAAGAAGGCGCCGGTCAGGAAGCACAGGACGAGGACGACTTCGAGCACGGCCGCGCACCAAGCCAGAAACAGCGGGAACGGAAATCCGGCGGCGGCGATGTAGCCCGCGGTGGCGCCCATGTCGATGAATTTGAAGGTCACCGCCATGAGGAACACGGCTGCGAAGATCAGGCGGCCAGTCAGGATTGCCGCGGTCTGCCACGGCGGTTGAGCCGGTGATTGGGTGGTTTCCGATGACATGCCGTCCTCCAGGGTTGCGACCGATTTCGTCCCAAGGACGTTACACCAGCCGCAAACCCGACATGCGGCGCTTCCCCTTCTCCCCTTGTGGGAGAAGGTGGCCGAGCGAAGCTCGGTCGGATGAGGGGTGCTCCAGCTTGGCATCGCCGCATTCCGTCCAACACCCCTCGTCCGGCTCGGCGCTGCGCGCCGATCCACCTTCTCCCACAAGGGGAGAAGGGATCGCGGGCCTTACCCTGCCTTCGCCTCCGGGTGGCTGATCGGTGCCCGCACAGTCCCATACTGGCCGCTCCAGCGGTCGGTCATGTCGCAGCGTATGTCCCACAGTTCCGGGAAGAAGCGATGCAGGGCGCCGGCCTGCAGCAGTTCGACTGGCCGGCCCTTGAGCGATTTCGAGCCGAGCCCGATCGAGCGGTGGATGAGATAAAGATGATTGGCGCGGAATTTCTGGAACAGCTCGTCGAATTCGATCAGCGCCTCGGCGACGACATAGCTGTCGCCGTGGTCATAGCTGACATCGTAGACATCCTCGAGCGAGAGCCCGCGACCATCGAGATAGGACGCCTTGAACGCCCGCCACAGGTCCGGCGGCGTGCGCAGCAAGAGCTTGAAGCCCGGCGATTCCTGGCCGCTGCCATTGCCGAGCTGCAGCCGAATCTCCTGGTATTCCTTGGGCGACATGGTTTCGAGCAGGTCGAGCTGCGCCGTCATCAGGCGCATCAGCCGATGCACCCGCCCCATCAGCGTGACGATGCGATGGGTGTTCTGCTGCTCGAGGAAGTCGACGACATCGACCAGCGTGTAGGCGATGAGCTTCATCCACAGCTCCTCGACCTGGTGGACGATCTGGAACTGCAGCTCGTCGGCATTTACCATCTCGGCCAGCGGCTTCTGGCAGGCGAGTAGCTTGTCGCAGCTGAGATAGACGCCATAGTCGCGCATCTCGGGCGCTTCGATACGGGCGTGATAATCCGGCTTGTGCATGGCAGCTGCTCCTTTGCCCGGCCCTCAGGCGTTTGTTCGGTCCGAGCCCGCAGTTTAGTCGCTTTTCACTTGAACATTGTTCCTTTGTGTTATCCAAATGCCAGAAAATGGAGGACGAATGTTCGTCCATCGCGAAGGTTTGGAGAACGTGTGATGCTGGATGCCGTCGACCGGAAGATCGTCGCGGCGCTGGAACGCGATGCGCGCACCTCCTTCGCAGTGCTTGCCGACGAGGTCGGCTTAAGCAAGACGCCGTGCTGGAAGCGGGTCAAGGCGCTGGAGGACGCCGGCATCATCCGCGGCTACTCGACGCGGGTCGACCCGGCCAAGCTCGGCTTCGGCATCGAAGCCTTCATCCAGGTGTCGATCGATTTCGAACTGTCCGAAGCCTTCGAGGCCGCCGTCCAGGCGCATCCGCTGATCCGGCGCTGCCACGCCACCACAGGCGAGGCCGACTATCTCCTGCAGATCGTGACCGTCGACATGATGGCGCTGGACAGGATGCTGCGCGTCGAGCTCAGTCGCCTGCCCGGCGTGCGCCGCACGATCACCTCGATGGCGATGCGCGAGATCAAGGATGACATTTCTTTCGCCAATGCCGTGGGGCATGCCCAGCAGAGCGCTAAATCCGAGGCTTAAGAGACTGTTTCGAAATTCGCTCTGGCGAGTCATATGGTGG
Organism: Mesorhizobium sp. WSM4820; assembly: GCF_055811075.1. Lineage (NCBI taxonomy): Bacteria > Pseudomonadati > Pseudomonadota > Alphaproteobacteria > Hyphomicrobiales > Phyllobacteriaceae > Mesorhizobium > Mesorhizobium sp. WSM4820. Next base: position 293,427 of record NZ_JBVVQN010000006.1, read on the forward strand.
TGGTTTCGAGAACCGGCGCGCAGCGGACGTTTTGGTCCGTGAGCCCGCGCATGACCCCGAAAATCGGAAGATTTTCGGAAAGGATCATGCGCAAACCAAAAGTGCTACAGCGTCCTTTTGCGCGTCCAAAGGACGCGCGGCGCTGTAGGTAAGCGCAGAAAACGCCATCAGATGGCCGCCAGAGTAGAGTTTCCAAACAGTCTCTAAGGCGTGTAGCCCAGCGCGACCAGCACGGACAGCCCTGCAGCCAGGCCAATTGCGATAACAATGCCGAAATGCCGTTCCAGGAATTTGCGCCCCTGCCAGTCGTATCGCATTTCTAAAAACTCCGCCGCGTAATCTGGGGCAGCGTGTTCAGGCGTCAAGGCCGGGTCCTTGACAGGCGGTGGACAGGCAGCTGCCATTGTTCATACCGTGGTTCATATCGGAACGTGGAACGACGGCCGAGCATTCCTGCGCTAAAGCTGAGCTTCGATGGCAGCCTTGTCTATGACAGACCATACTTCTACAATCTTTTTGTCCCCAAATTCATAGATAACATTCTCAGCAAAGGAAACTCTCTTCCCATTTACAGGGAGGCCGAGGAAGCTTTCTTTCGGCGTGCAGTCGAACCCGAGCCGGCTCGCTATATAGGGCGGATCGGAAATCAGCATCTGGACGTTGAAATAAAGGTCCGGAATTTCAGCAAAGTCTCTCTCCAGCATTTTGCGATAGTCTGATAGACCGAGCCGCCGACCGTTGTGGACCACTTCATCATCAACGAACTGCCCCAGCTTCGGCCAGTCCTGCTTGTTCAGGCAGGCAATGTAGTCTCGGTAGATGTCACAGAGGTCGGTTCTGGTCACGGCGATTGCTCCCATCCTACAAGGCCCCGCTGAAAGCTCATGCTCAAGCCGATGATGGCATGAAGCGGCTTCATGCGCGGATGAGAAAGTGCTAGACAGCGTCACTTTCCCGCTTCGTCTAATGGTAGGACAGCGCCCTTTGAAGGCGTGAATCGTGGTTCGAGCCCATGAGCGGGAACCAGCAGCTCACCGGTCGGGGCAACCGATCGGTCTTGGTCCAATCAGGCGGCTGCAATGCGCCGACGACGCGAGATCGGCGTGCCTTCCTTTCCCAAACTGGCAAGGATGGTCGGGCGGATCAAGCAACCCTATAACCATCAGATATGACGGAGGACGACATGGCCGACGACAAATCCAGGAGCAAGCAGGACCGCAAACCGGCCGCCGGCGAGGAGCCTTACGACGTAGCGGCGTTTGCGAAAAAATACGGCATACCGCCGAGCGAGGCCGCGACCATCATCAAGCGGTACGGGCCTTCGAGAAAGAAGCTCGACGCGCATATGGCGAGCCGCAACGCCTGATCCGCATCGGCGGCGGCCTGCAGGATAGGTGTTGCGATTAAATTAGCCTGAGCGCATATTTTGTCAGCCGGTGAACCAACCAAGCCGGTCAGGCTCGGCGCCAGCCCCCCCTCGATCCCCTCGACGCCGAGCCGCTGGGGGATCGGCGGCCCTGGAGGCGAACCATGCCCATGTATCTCTCACGATTCAGCTATACGCCCGAGACCTGGGCGCGCCTGATCGAAAACCCCGAGGATAGACGCGAGGCAGCCCGCACCTACATCGAATCGGTGGGCGGAAAGCTGCACGGGTTCTGGTACGGCTTCGGAGAGCACGATGGCTGGAACCTGTGGGAGGCGCCCGACAACGTTTCAATGGCATCTGTCATGCTTGCCATTGGTGCGGGAGGAGCGCTCAGCTCGTACGAGACCACCGTTCTCCTGAGCGTCGAAGAGACGATGCAAGCGCTTGGCAAGGCAAAGTCGGTCCGTTATCGCCCGCCAGGAAAGTCCTGACCAGTCGCGCATCACGGCGCCGGACCGGTTTTGCGGACTTTTCGCCCGGCCAGCCCGGAGAGATCCGGGCTAGGCTCGCCGTCCGGCTGGTGCCGGCGCGCTCGCCCGTGTCTTGCTCGCCCGTGTTACGCCCGCTTGTGTCACGCCCGCTTGCGTCGCGCTCGCCCGGGTCGCGCACGCCCGCGCCACGATCGCTTGCAGCGGTTCCGGCCGGTGCAGCAGAAATCCCTGGCCGAAGTCAATGCCCATATCCGCGAGAATGTCGAGCGCATCCTGCGTTTCGATCTTCTCCGCCACCACGGAGCAGCCGAGGCTCCTGGCGATGCCCGATATCGCCGAGACGATTTCGCGGTCAAAGCGGCTATCGGCAATATGCTCGATGAACGAGCCGTCGATCTTGATCGTGTCGACGGGAAAGCGCCGGAGATATTCGAACGAGCTCATGCCCGCCCCGAAATCGTCGAGGCTGACGCGGCAGCGCCGCTCGCGCGCCTTGCCGACGAACTGCTCGGCAGCTGCGAAATTGGTGACTGCGGCGGTTTCGGTGATCTCGAAGCCGATGCCGGAATGCGGCGCCCCGGTCTCGGCGATGATGGCGTCGACGAAATCCCAAAGCTGCGGGTCGCTCAGCGTCTGCGCCGACAGGTTGGAGCTGAGCGTGAGCGCCCCTGACTTCAGCGCCGGACCATGAAGCGACAGCGCCGTCCTGATGATCCAGCGGTCGAGCCGCGAGGCGACGCCGAACCGCTCCGCCGCCGGGATGAACTCGCCCGGCGGGATCAGCCGGCCGTTGCGCCCGGCGAGCCGCGCCAGGACCTCGACATGGCGGCTTTCTTGCCAGGGTTTTCCGAGCTGGTGGATTTCCTGGCCGAACAGTTTCAGCCTTCCGTCCGCCATGGCGTCGACGGTGTCGGCGGCCAGCCGCGCCGCATTGAGGCCGCTGGAACCGGATGTCGTCTCGGGCGAGAACACCGCGAAGCGATTGCGCCCGGCGGCCTTGGCCGCATAGCAGGCGTCGTCGGCGCAGGCGAGCGCGTCGGCCACTGCGGTATTCGCATCGGCGACAAAGGCGATGCGATGCTGGCCGCAAGCTTGCGCGACGCCGCCGTCGAGCCGAGGTCGGCATCGCGAACCGCCGCGAGTACGGCGCCGGCGAGACGCTCGGCTTGCGCTGCGTCGCAATCAGGCACCAGCAGCGCGAACTCGTCGCCGCCGAGGCGCGCGGCGTGCACCGACGGCGGCAGACAGCCCAGAATGCGCTCGGCGACGCTCTTCAGGGCAAGGTCGCCGGCGGCGTGGCCGGCGAAGTCGTTCAGTGCCTTGAAGTAGTCGAGATCCACGTAGAACACCGCGAGCCGGCGCGCCGTTGCGATGTGCTCGGCCAGCAGCCGGTCGAAAGCGGCGCGGTTCAAAAGGCCGGTCAGCGCGTCATGGCGGGCCGCATGGGCAAGTTCCTGCTCGCGTTGCTTCGCCTCGGTGATGTCGCGCACCGTGCCCAGGATCTGGCCCGACGACTGGGCGTCGGCGAACCGTATCAGCGATTCGAGATGTCGGATTTCGCCGTCCCGCTTGATGATGCGGTACTGCACGGCGACGACCTTTTGGGTTTGCAGCGGCGCCAAATGGGCCCGCTCGGCGTCGGCCCGGTCGTCCGGATGCAGATAGCTGTGCCAGAGGTCTTGCGACACTTCGTCGGTGTCGGCGACAAGCCCGTAGATGTCCCGCGTGCGCTGGTCCCAGTAGCTTTTGCGTGCACCGATATCGTGATGCCAGATGCCGGTGCCGCTGGCCGCCAATGCCAGGCGAAAGCGGACGTTGACCTGTTCAAGCTCTGCTTCCGCCTGCTTCTGCTTGGTGATGTCGGTCTGGACGCCCATCAGTCTGACCGGCCGGCCTTCGGCGTCGCGTTCGACCACTCCGCCGCGATCGAGAACCCATACCCAGTGACCGGATTTGTGCTTCAGCCTGAGCTCGGTCTCGATCGAATCGATCAGGCCGGCAATGTGGCGTTCGCCGCTGGCCACCGCCCGCTCGCGATCGTCGGGATGCGTCAGCTGCAACCAGAGATCGCTCGTCTCGGCAAGCTCACCCTCGCCATAGCCGAGCATCTGCAACCACATCGCCGAGTAGAAACAGTCGCCGCTCCTGAGATCCCAATCCCAGACGCCAAGATGCGCGCGTTCGAGCGCCAGCTCCCAGAACTCTCCGTCGCGATTTTTCTTTTCGGCCATGCTCTGGACTTCGCCTGCCTCGTCGCGGCCATTGTGCGGCAAAAGCAAAGAAGAATCCGTTACTGCGCAGCGGCTGGGGTGGACGGCCAATTTCTCTCATCCTGACACCCACGAGGCGCGAACTTTGCCGCAATGGCAGCCACAGCCGCGACGGCGCCAGCCTCACTTCTTCCCTTGCGGGTAGATCGCCTCACCGCGCTTCAGCATTTCGACGAAGGCGGCGATCTTCTTCTCGCGGCCAGCCTCGGTCTTCATGTTGTGGATGCGGAAGGCGAGCGCGAAGCGGTTCTGCGCGCTGAGCCTTGCCAGCATCGCCTTGGCCTTGGGCTCGGCGTCTATTGCGGCCCGCAGATCCGCGGGGATTTTCATGTCCTTGCCGCTTGCATAGGCGCGCGCCCAGCGCCCGTCGGTCTTCGCCGCCTCGACCTGTTTGAGCCCATGCTCGGTCATCCGGCCCGACTCGATCAGCCGGGCGACGTTGTCGACGTTGATCTGGCTCCAGATGCTCTTCCTGCCGCGCGGTGTGTAGCGCTGCAAATAGCTCTTGTCGTCGAGCCCCTTGCGCACGGCATCGATCCAGCCCCAGCACAGCACGACGTCGATGGCCTCCTTGGGCGTGATCGAAGGCAGTCCCGAACCGACCTTGTGGATCTTGATCCAGATTTCTGTCTCGGTGTCGTGATGCTTGCCGAGCCAGGTGTAGAAGCTCTCGGCATCGCTGAATTCGCGGACCTCGGCGGGGTCGACCTCGACCGGCGCCATCAGCGGGTCCGCCTTTGTGTGGTCGTCATCGGTTCTCCTTTGTCGCTGCTTGGCTCCGATCGAATGCAGCAACAGTGGCCTTGTTGCAAGGTTGGCGGGACAGCAAAACTGCCAATCTCCCTCCTTGTGGGGGAGATGTCCGGCAGGACAGAGGGGGGGCGCGAAGGATTGCCATCGTCTCGTTACCTCTTGACCAACCGGGAATTGACATGAGGTGCAGTTGCAAAGGCTTGAAGGCCGGCGGGACAGCGCCCCCCTCTGCCCTACCGGGCATCTCCCCCACGAGGGGGGAGATTGGCAGCGTCACTGTCCTCGCCCGAGCTCATGGCGGTTCTTCCAATCGTGATGTAACAACGTCCTGGCAGAACCGGTTCCTCCTGCTCGCCTTGTGGGGGAAGGAAAGCGCCTCACTGCAGCTGCGGTTTCCTAAGAAAGCTGTTGCGGTCGGCCGACTTGACGCGCAGCCAGGTTTCGCGGCCGTCACGCACAACACGCAACGGGATCTCGGCGCCCGCCGGGTTCTGCCACAACTTGCGGTAGAAATCGGCGAGCCCGTCGACTTCGCCGTCGCGCACATCCGAGATGATGTCGCCCTGGCGCAGGCCGGCTTCGGCGGCCGGACTGCCTTCGGCGACGCTCATCACCACGACCTCGCCATTGCTTTCGGCGGAGAAGGCGCCGAGCCATGGGCGCGGTGGCTTGACAACCTGGCCGCGTGTCAGCAGATCGTCGAGGATGGGCGGCAGCAGGTCGATCGGCACCACCATGTTGATATCGGCGATCTCGCCGGCGCGGCTCATCTGCAGGCGCAGAGAACCGATGCCGAGCAGCCTGCCGTCCTGCCCGATGAGGGCCGCACCTCCCCATGACGGATGAGCCGGCGCGGTGAAGATCGCCTCGTCCAGCAGATATTCCCAATAGCCGGCGAATTCCTGCTTGGTGACGATGTACGCGCTGACCGCCTGGCCGATGCCGTCGGCGAGCACCACCGGGTCGCCGGCCATCGCCCTGGCCGCGTCGCCGAAAGCCACTGCGGGCAGGGAGAGCGGGGCCAGCGCCTGCACCAGGCCGAAGCCCGTTTCCTGGTCGTAGGCGAGCGCGTGCGCGGGAATCACGCGCCCGCTGTGGTCGGTCAGCCAGACTTCTTCCGCCTCGGTGATGAGATAGCCGATGGTGAGCACCAGGCCGTTGTCGCGAATGACCACGCCGCTGCCTTCCCGGCTGGTGCCCAGCGCATTCGCGGTGAAGGCATCATCCGGGATCGAAGCCCGCACCGTCACGATGGACCGCAAAATCGTATCGATGGTCATGCTCTCAATCCTGGCCATATTCACGACGACCGTTTCAGAGGGCCGGCATCTTCTATAGCTATGGCGCAGGTGACGAGGCGCAAGGGCCGGATGCAATCGCGCAGGCTTGCGCTGCCGATATCGACAATAGTTCAACACAAGTTGAACTTCCGTCAGCCCGCACTACCTGTATCTATGCAAGCTGATCCTCCCCAAGACCCTCTCCGCTCACATCAAAGGCCTCCGAAATGAACCAATACACACCGCCGAAAGTATGGATCTGGAACAAGGAAAATGGCGGCGCCTTCGCCAGCATCAACCGGCCGATCGCCGGCCCGACGCATGACATGCAGCTGCCGGTCGGCAAGCATCCGCTGCAGCTTTACTCGCAGGCGACACCAAACGGCGTGAAGGTGACGATCATGCTGGAGGAGTTGCTGGCGCGCGGCCACAAAGGCGCCGAATATGACGCCTGGCTGATCAGGATCAACGACGGCGACCAGTTCGGCAGCGGCTTCGTCGAGGTCAATCCCAACTCCAAGATCCCGGCGCTGATGGACCGCAGCGGGCCAAAGCCGATCCGCGTCTTCGAATCCGGCTCGATCCTGCTGCATCTGGCCGAGAAATTCGGCGAGTTCCTGCCGATCGAGCAGCCGGCGCGCGCAGAAACCCTGTCGTGGCTGTTCTGGCAAATGGGCTCGGCGCCCTATCTCGGCGGCGGCTTCGGCCATTTCTACGCCTATGCACCGGAAAAATTCGAATATGCCATCGACCGCTTCGCCATGGAGGTGAAGCGCCAGATGGACGTGCTCGACCGGCGCCTGGCGGTAAGCGAATATCTCGGCGGCGACGCCTACACGATTGCCGACATCGCCGTGTGGCCCTGGTATGGCGGGCTGGCCAAGGGCCGCATGTACAACGACGCCGGCGCGTTCCTGTCGGTGCAGGAATACAAGCACGTGCAGCGCTGGGCCGACGCGATCGACGCGCGGCCGGCGGTGCAGCGCGGCCGCATGGTCAACCGCGCCTTCGGCGAGCCGGCGATGCAATTGCACGAGCGCCACGACGCCAGCGACTTCGACACCAGGACGCAGGACAGGCTGGCGGCGGAGTGAGCAGAGCGACGGAGCTGGCGCGGATGACGCGCTGCGCAGTATCGGGCATATGCACCCGGAGATATATACTGGTTGACTAAAGTAACGGAACGTCCAAGGCACATTCCCAGAACCGAACATGTCCGCTTTCAAGCGGTTTAGACCATACTGTCTATCTGATGAACATCATGGTCTAGGCATGTTTATATTTGTGGTGGCCGACCTGAATCTCGAAACCGCATGCAGTCTCGACGGTCCAGTACTCGCGGGTCGCGGTCACTGTGTGTCTTTCGTTCGGCCCTATAGATCAGCCGGACGACGGACAAAAAATATCCAAGCTGCAGAACGATCAAGGTGAGGACCGTCCAGCCGAGCGCCTTCCAGATTGAACCCGTTGCCAAATAAATCGAGAGCGCCACGACGAATGCCGCGGCGGTCATCCCCACCAGGAACTGTGGAAAATTCATCGCTTTTCAAGGCCGCCCCGGAGCTTCTAACAGCCGCGACGACCACCCTTGCCCATTTACCCCGGACCAACGTTTTCACCCTTTTGTTGGTTGCGCAAGTGGCAGATGGATGGGAAGCGTACGCATGGTTGATGCAGAGGCGAGCGGTGCGCCGAAGCTGCCAATCTCCCCCCTTGAGGGGGAGATGCCAAGTGGGGGCAAAGAGGGCAGGCCAGAGGGGGCGCTGTCCCGCCGGCGTCAAAAACCACTACAGGCGCAACGCTCAGGCCGACATGGCCAGCGGCCTAGCGCTCTTGTTGGGGATCTGGATGTCGATCTCCAGCGTCGACATCGTCTCGCCGCGATCCATCGAGACCTGCAGATAATCCTGGTCGATCTGCACATGCCTGGCGATGACGGCCATGATCTCCTCGCGCAGCACCGAGACGAGATCGGGCTGGCTGCGGTTGCGGCGCTCATAGGCGAGCAGCACCTGCAGCCGCTCGCGAGCCACCGGCGCGCTGCCGCGCCGCTTGAAGAGGTCTAACAGGCTCATGCTGCCCTCCTTCCAAAAAGCCGATCGAGAAAGCCCTTGCGCTCGAACGGCACGACGACCGGCAGGTCCTCGCCCTCGAGCCGTTTGGCCGCCTCGATATAGGCGCGGGCGGCGGAGTTGGTCGGATCGCTGAGTGTCACCGGCGACCCGAGGTTGGAGGCCTTGAGCACGTCCTGGCTCTCGGGAATGATGCCCAGCAGCGGCGTCGACAGGATCTCGAGCACGTCGTCGATCGAGAGCATTTCGCCGCGCGCCGCGCGCGCCGCATCGTACCGCGTCACCAGCACATGCTTGGCGATCTGCTCGCCCCGCTCGGCCTTGACGGTCCTGGCGTCGAGCAGGCCGATGATGCGATCGGAATCGCGCACCGAACTGACTTCCGGGTTGGTGACGATGACCGCCTCGTCGGCAAAGCGCATGGCAAGCTGCGCGCCGCGCTCGATGCCGGCCGGGCTGTCGCAGAAGACGTAGTCGAACACCGAGCTCAGCTTTTCGATCACCTCGCCGACGCCCTCCTCGGTCAGCGCATCCTTGTCGCGCGTCTGCGAGGCCGGCAGCAGGAACAGCGTCTCGACCCGCTTGTCGCGGATCAGCGCCTGCGACAGCTTGGCCGTTCCCTGGATGACGTTGACCAGGTCGAACACCACCCGCCGCTCGGCGCCCATGATCAGGTCGAGGTTCCTCAAACCCACGTCGAAGTCGACCAGCGCCACCCTCTTGCCGGTTCTCGCGACGGCGGCGCCAAGGGCGGCCGTCGAGGTCGTCTTGCCGACGCCCCCCTTGCCCGAGGTGACCACCACAACTTTGCCCATCTATGCCTCCTTATTGTTGTTCGTATTGTTAAGCGTTTGATTTATGCGATGCGCTTAGTCTTTGTTTCTATTCAAAACCGCTGCGTACTTTCGAGTAACTTCATTGGCTGAACGGCGCGATGCGCAGCGTGTCCTTTTCCAGAAACGCCTGCACCGCTTTTCCACGCAAGGCCGGCTCCATCTCCTCGGCGGTGCAATACCAGCCGTCGACCGACAGCAGTTCGGCCTCGTTTTTGCGGCAGAAGATGCGGGCCGCCGCATGGCCGAGCACACCGGCCGACGCCCGCCCGCGCAGCGTGCCGTAGACATGGATCGAGCCGGCGGCGACGATCTCGGAACCGGAGGCGACCGAGCCCAGCACGATGACATCGCCATGCGCGTGGAAGATCGACTGGCCCGAGCGGATCGGCGTCTTGACCATCAGCGTGGCCGGCGCGTCCGGCAGCCTGTCTTCTGGTTGCCTGTCTTCTGACTGCTTGCCCGGTTCCGCCCTGCCTTCTTCCGCCCTGCCCGCCTCTTCCGGCCTGCCGGCAGCCTTTTGGTCGGCCTGCATGAGCAGCCCGGCTGTGGCCTCTTTGGCGCCGATCAGCAAAGGCGGCAGACTGGGCTCAAGCACCGTGTTGCCTTCGAGCTCGATGGCATAGATGCGGATGCCGCGCAGGCCAAGCTCGGCAACCAGCGCTTCGATCTGGCTGACCGCGGGCTTCAACGTGTTGAGGTTGAGCACCACCGGGCGGCCGGCAAAATAGCCGGGAGAATTGCCGATCCAGCGGTCGAGGCTTTCCAGCCACTCCGAAAGCGGCGTCTCCGGGGTGAGCGTGAAGGCGACGAAGGAGCGGGCGCGAAAGCGAATGGATTTGGTCTCGACGGGGGCGGCGAAGGTCACGGACAGCGATTCCTTACTGATAGGTAAACGCTAGCCAGCCATGGTTAACGAAAGGTTAACGGAAGGCGCGTTTGCGGCATCCGGAAAGCTGTTACTGACAGGGCCGGCGTGTCAGCAAACCGGCGGACAGCGCTGGAAATCGCCAGCCCCTTCTCGACACCTTGCTGGCTAAGTGCCCTTCGCTGCGTCCTCGATCAGTTCCGCCAGCAAGCTAGAGAACCGCTCGTCAGCCCTATCCCCGATATTTCCCACTTCTCTCGCCACCATCCCCGGCGAAGAGACCGACACTTGCCCACTCAACTGAACGTTGACCGTGAACGTCCTTCCGACCACCTCCTTTTCCGTTCCCCGCTTCCTGTAGATCCTGAACCGAATAGATGGTGTTGATGCTTTGGCTTGGCGGCGTGGCGCGGTGTCCATCTCGACGGCCACCTCGCCTGCTACGTCAGCCCTGGCCGTCTCCAGCGACGCAACCACGACGTCGTTTAGCCAGGCCCTTGCTTGCGCGCCGAAGTCCACCGCCTCGGCCTTCTCATTGCCGACCTTCCCTTTTTGCTCACGGCGAGCTTCCTTGCCGCGGTCAAGGGCATCTCTAAACTTGGACATCATGGTTTGCCTCCGATTGTGAGCGCATGAGACCAGCTGTCACATCGCCATGCTCCTCCTAATGGGTAGAACGCGCACGAGCGGTGTGCGTTGCGTAAGCGGAGCCCGCGGTTCGCCGCTGCGCGCGGCAGTATCGCGGTCGACCGCCGGGATGGCGGCGGTGATCGCGGCGCTGTGGTGGTGGGGTAGCGTGTCAGCAGCCAGCCGGACAGCGCTGGAAATTACCTGCCCTTTCCCACAAGATGCCTGAACATCCCTGGGGCTCGACATGTGCAACCTCTACAACATCACCACCAGCCAGGAAGCGATCCGCCAGTGGACCCGCGTCTTGCGCGATAGCCTCGGCAATCTCGAGCCCTCCATCGACATCTACCCCAACCAGCCCGGCCCGGTGGTGCGCAACGCGCCTGACGGGACGCGCGAGCTGGCCAACCTGCTGTGGGGCATGCCGACGCCGATCGAACGCGTGAAGGGCAAGGCCGACTACGGCACCACCAACATCCGCAACCCGCAATATGGCCACTGGCAGCAATATCTCGGCGTCGAGAACCGCTGCGTGGTGCCGCTCACCAGTTTTGCCGAACCGAGCCCAACGCCGGGCGACAAGGATCCGGATACCGGTATCCAGAAAAACTACTGGTTCGCGCTGAACGAGGCGCGGCCGCTGTTCTTCTTCGCCGGGCTGTGGACACGCTGGCAAGGCGTGCGCAAGATCAAGGACGGCCCCGGCGAGTTCGAGCTCTACGGTTTTCTGACCACCAGGCCAAACGCCCTGATCGCGCCGATCCACGAGAAGGCGATGCCCGTGATCCTGACCACGCAGGAGGAAACCGAGACCTGGCTGACCGCGCCGTGGTCGCAGGCCAGGCACCTGCAGCGCACGGCACCCGACGACGCGCTGGTGATCGTCGACAAGCCGGCGACGCAGATAAAATTTCCGCCGCAAGCGCCACAGGCGCCGGTACAGGGTTCGCTGTTCTAAAGCTTGAATTTTTGCAGGACCCAGATGTAGCCTTTTGGCGGATGGTCCTGGTCGACGAACTGGGTCTTCACCGTCGTGTCCGTTCGGTTGCACCGCTTGCATCTGAATCGGATGGTCTCCAGCGGCTTGTTCCAGCCCACCACCTTGGCCACGTCGTTGGCCCGAAAACGCCCGACATGGTAGCAGTGGCCGCACTCGACGATCAGCAGCATGTTGGCCTTCGCGGCACGTCCAACGCTGTCCATCGGCCCGGCCATGGCTCAATTCCGAGTCAAATAATCCTCGGGAAGCGGAAGCAGGCCAAGATCCGGCATCCGGAAATCGGGCTCCTTTTCCGCGACGCTGGCCATCACCTCATGCAATTTTTCGACAAGCCCGCAAAGCTGCCAAAACAGCTCGCCATGCGCCTTCAGATGCAGTTGCGACGAAAGCACCGTCCTGCGCAGGCTGAGAGCGTCGCTGATGATCGCCTCCGCATGCCTCGCCGACAGCCTGTCGAACCGGCTTTTTCGTCTGCCCATCGCGGCTCTCCCCAGTTTGTGAGCAACCGCCCCACCTCTGTCAAATAGGAAGGCATTCCTCGCCAAGTCAATTCACACTTGACATTTTTGTTCCCGTTTTGTTCAATTTGGACAGAAACGGTTTGAGGCATCGCCATGGACCACATGGTGACGCTGGACAGCCGCCAGGAGGCTGTCCTTCAGGCAATCGCCGATAACTTCATCGCACAGCACAAGGGCGACGCGGTGAAGGCACTCAAGGAAATGATCGTGCTGAACGGGCATCTGCAGGAGCGGCTTGACGCCGTGGAGGGACGGCGCCGGGCGACGCGGTAAGCGCTTAGAGATGACGGTAGCAGGACGCGTGTTCAATCGTGCCGTTCGAAGGTCGGCTTAGCGCCTATCTTGGTCATTCGAAGCAATTTCGCTGTTACTCGAAAGCGGACATCGGCAGCGCGAAGCTATCGGTCCTGGTTGCGCACTTTCGGACCTTCGAGCCCGCCCAGTTAAAGGTGCAGTTCTCGATCCCGAAGCGGTCCTTGGATCGGGAGGCGGGGCCACATCACCATTCGTTCGTGCAGTCGACCTCAGTCGCAGATCTCTCAGAGGCTCTGGCGGTGCGTCTCGCTTTCCCTACAACTCCAGGGCGGGCGGCCCCGATGATAAATCCATAGATCCTACCGCGGGCGGTTTATGCCAGTAATGGCGATTCCGGTCGAGCCGGCTATATGATCTATTCAGCCGGCGATCGCAGCCGACCGATTGAAGATGATGGTCACCTTGGTTCCTTCACCGACGGCCGAGGTGACGTCGAACTGCGCCTTGGCATTTTCGGTCAGCGACCGCGCGATGAGGGCTCCGAGTTTACCGGGTGCGGGCCATGTCACACCCTCAGGCAGACCGATACCGTCGTCAGCGACCACGACCCGGCAACCATTGCCGTCAACTATGCTCCGCAGCGTGATTATCCCTCCCTCCCGACCTCTGAAGGCATGCTTCAGCGCGTTTGTGAGAAGCTCGTTCACAACCAGTCCTGTCGGCATGGCGACATTTATCGAAACCGGATAGGTGTCGACCTTCATGTCGAGGCGGATACCCTCCACCGCGTGAGAGGTCATCACGGCGGAGGCTATCTGGCTCAGATAGACGCCCAAATCGATCTCGTTCTTGTCATCCTCACCAGACAGCGCTTGATACAGGATCGCGAGTGCGTCAACGCGCCCAGCCAGCCGCTCAAATCGCGTCTTGTCTGGCTCGACTGCGTTTCGAGTTTCCATTCGGATGAGCGCAGTGATCATTTGCAGGTTGTTCTTGACCCTGTGCTGCAGCTCGCGGAGGAGCGTATCTTTCTCCCGGATCCGCTCCTCAATGGACAGTTTGTCCGCCTCGCTATGGGCAGACACATCCACCAGGGCGACAAGCCGAAAGCAGAGCTTGCCATCGTCGTCCTCGATGACATTCGAATAGGCGTCTACGATCGCTGAACCTGAGCCTTTGCGCTCGAGGCGGAAGGTTCCAATGAAGTCCGTTTGTGTGACAATCGCTTCATCGATCCGCTGATCGAAGGGCGCTTTCACCGCACTCCCCGAAAGCCCGTTCCAATTCTCCTGCTCAAGGCGAGCGGCGGCAAGCCCGGAAAGCTTCTCGAATTCTGGATTGGCGTAGACCACCGTCTCGCGATCCCTCAGATCCGATACCGCAATTGCGATAGGAACTTGGTCGAGGAACTTCTTGAACTGTTCACTTTCGAGCGCAGTCGCAAGTTCGGGAGTGTCGAACAATTGTTCGACAGGCTCGTGCCTATTATCGTCGGATGTCATCCGTTGAGCCCGTCCTTTTCGCCGTGTAGCAATAGCCGTACCCGTGAAGTTAGTTATACGCCTGACATCTGATCAAGGCTACAACACCCCGGCTGTGGGTTTGGCGTTGAATGCATTTGATCGTTTCATGATTGTTGGTGAAACCGCGAACGGTATCGTCAACGATGACGCGCGTGCTCCTAGGTCCGGATGAGCCCACTCGGCTGGTATCGAACGCATCTTTATGAGTCGTCGCCAGAGGTCGGTACGGCAGCAGGTGTGATTTCCTCGCCGTCGCCGGACGAAGCGTGCCGAGGCCTCACGTAATCGCGGTCGATCTTGCCTTCCTCAGCCTTATAGAAATACTGGCTCGCGATGAGCCAACCTTTGAGAGGCCGAAGCGGGGGGATGCAAGTGATGAGCATGAAGGGCAGCGTGGTCAGCAGATGGACCCAGTACGGTGTGTCAAAAGCGACCTGCTGCCATACGCCAAGAAGAACGCTCGGCACACATGCAAAGCAGATTACGAAGAACGCGGGACCATCAGCGGGATCTGCAAACGAGAAGTCGAGATCGCACACTTCGCATTTAGGCTTAAGCGTCAGGAACCCGTTGAAAAGATGCCCTTTCCCACAACGGGGGCACAAACCGCGTACACCAGTGAGATCCGGTTTAAGTGGAGGCCATTCGTCAGTCATAATTGGTCCTCAAGATTGCCGATTGAACGAGCATGGGCGTCGGCCTGAATCGTGCTCAATCTCCAGTGATTGTCCCTTCACGCGTTTGCCTGGAAAGACTGGCCAGAACCACTTCCCCGTTGGATGTTCCACGCGCCGTTGGCGAGCAGGGATCTCTTTGACGTCGCGCGCCGAGCCTTCGCTTCTTCCTCCTGCTGCCGGACAAAAATGCGATCATCGCGTCCGGCGGTAAGCGCGAGCTCGATCGACAGCCGTGCCTTCGCATCGAGCTTGAAGCCTGCCACGGCGGTGACCTCCTTGATCCGGGTCTCGCTTAAAAGCCGAAGTCGCTCAACCCTGGGTGATCGTCCGGTCGGCGGCCCAGCGGCCAACGGAACTTGCGACCCGCTTCCGCGATCGGATGCTCGTTGATGCTGGCATGGCGCGCGCGCATTAGCCCGTCTTCGGCGAACTCCCAATTCTCGTTGCCATAGGCACGAAACCACTGACCGCTGTCGTCGTGGTATTCATAGGCATAGCGAACGGCAATGCGGTTACACTGAAAGGCCCAAAGCTCCTTGATCAGGCGATAATCGAGCTCGCGGTTCCATTTGCGCGTCAGGAAGGCCTCAGCCTCGGCACGGTTGGTTGCGAATTCGGCGCGATTGCGCCAGCGCGTGTCGACTGTATAGGCAAGCGCCACTTTGGCGGCATCGCGGCTGTTCCAGCCATCTTCGGCAAGGCGGACCTTCTCGATGGCGGACTGTTCATTGAAAGGGGGAAGCGGCGGACGGGACATTGGTAAGTTCCTTGTTTGTGTAGCGCTGAAAGGATGGGAGGGTGGTCGCAGGAAACGAGACGGGAACTGCGCAGCACTGCAGCACTTCGCCTTCGCCGCCGTCGGCTCCTTGAGGTGGGTTCACCGCACCTTTGGTGAGTTTGTTGCGGAATGATGTGCTGCAAAGCAGGCGGTCGGGCTCATTCCTGAAAAGCCCACTCGGCTGGTATCCAACGCATCTTTCCGCCGTCGGTCACGATCCGTCCCAATCCTGGGAAAGGCATGTGGGTGGCTGCGACGAGGGCTTTTTCCTCGGCCGCACGCGGAAAAAATCGTTCGCGCATGATCTGCGCGGCCGGTCGGTCCTGCTCGAACAGGAAGCCGACCTCCGGATTCGATGGATGGACAACCGGGAAGAGCATGTCCGAAACCATCAGCAGACTTTGTCCGCCATCCTCGATGCGGACTCCGATGTGCCCGGGCGTGTGGCCGGTCAGGTCGATGATCGAAACGCCCGGTGTGATCTGACGTTCGCCATCCATTGCCTGCAGGTTTGGATAGAGGCGGACCAGTTCCAAAGATGCATCGAAGCTGGGTTTCAGGAACTCCGGAGCTGAAATTCTCTTCGCGGGATCAGTCCAGTACGCGACGTCACGCCGATCGACGTACACGTCAGAATTCGGGAAGTTCCGGCTTCCACCGGCCACCAGGCCGCCGAGGTGATCGACGTGCATATGCGTGACGATGACCGCCCCAATATCTTCTCTCGTGATTCCCATTGTTTCGAGCGCACCGGGGAGCTGTCCCGTTTTGCCCATCGCGCCGGCGGGGCCGGTGTCGATCAGGATCAGGCGCTCGCCGTCATCGAGGAGATACTGGTTAAACACGAAGCGGATGCCTCCGGGCTTGGCCGCCGATATCGCCTGCGCTCCTTCTTCAACTTGTTCGGGCGTGCTCCCAGGGAAATAACCGAAGGGCATATCGGCAAACCCGTCCACCAGCGCGGTTACGGTGAAGCGGCCGATCCTGATTTGTGCTGAGGGGACGAGCGCTTTGGGATCGGCAGTCCGCGCTTTCGCGATATTCACGCTGGCGGCCAAAGCGGAGCCTAGTGCAACTGGGACCGCGGGGATTGCGAAGGCAAAGGCTCTGCGCGAAAGATTTGTCATGGGTTTCTCCTGCTGAACGAAAGTTCTCTTCGGCACTGGGTATCGGGGTTGATTTTGGCGTGCGGGCGCATCATCCCGGCGCTTACGCTCTACAGGCGCGCTGGCCAGATAGACTTTCACCGGCGCGTCGTCGGTGGCCACCCATAGATGCCCAATTACTATTGGTTTTTTGAGCAGAAGATCTGGCTGCTCGCAGCACAACGTCGGGCTTTCGGTCATGTCATCAACCTTGTGTCGTACCAGTTAAAATAAAGCCGGGCCCGCATCTCGGACGCTCATACTTGCGCCATACCGCCGTCGACAAAGAATTCGACGCCATTTACAAAGCTGCTTTCTTCCGACGCCAAGAAAAGCGCCGCTGCTGCGATTTCGTCCGGACGTCCCATGCGTCCCAGAGGAGTCTGGGCGATTAAAAACTCCGTCATCTGACGACCTTGTTCGAGATCAGGCGTTAAGCCGTGCAAACCCGGCGTCGAAGTCGCGCCCGGCGACAGGACATTCACCCGGATCCCGGAACCTTTCAGATCGAGAATCCAGCTCCGGGCGAAGCTGCGAATCGCTGCTTTGCTCGCGCCGTAGACGCTGAAAGCAGGGGATCCGTGGCTTCCAGTAGTGGAACCGGTTAAAATGATCGAGCCACCGCCCTGCATCAGCGGCAATGCCTTCTGGACGGTAAACAGCGTGCCTTTAACGTTGACGCCGAAGGTTGTGTCGAAATGGGTCTCGGTAATCTCGCCCAGCGGCATGAACTCGCCAAGCCCGGCATTTGCGAAGAGGATGTCGATGCGGCCATTCTTGGCCGTGACGGTTTCATACAGTCGGTCGAGGTCCTGAGCACTGGAAACATCGCTGCGAACGCCAGTGACGTTGTCACCTAACGACGCGACGGCTTTATCCAGCTCGGGCTGGCGCCGTCCCGTTATGAACACGTACGCGCCCTCCTCCATAAAGCGCTTTGCACTTGCCAGGCCGATACCGCTACTTCCGCCGGTAACGAGAGCGATTTTTCCGTCTAATTTTCCCATGATCGGTTCCAGTGCGCATGGCTGCAGAGGCAGCGGTTTAAAGTTTTGACTGAAAAGCTGCAGTGATTCTCAGCCGGCTGGTTCATACGCCCGCGTAAGCGAGCCTGGTGAAGAAGGGGGGATCAATGATGAACTGTCTCGGCGCCAGCCAACTTCCCGCCTCGGCGAAAACAGCCGAGGCTAGGCAGCACAGGCAGAAGCCGCGGCGAGACAAATTGATTGTATGCTCATTGGGCATCGTGCTCTCCTACGCCATGTAGTGTCAGGCTAGAGGGCCTCGCCGGGAGCCTCACCCTTTGATGAAA
>NZ_JBVVQN010000007.1:0-34328 GCF_055811075.1 Mesorhizobium sp. WSM4820
AAGGCCAAGGAGCAGCCCGCCGCCGAGCAGGAGCAGGCCGAGCCCGAACAGGCGGCCAAGCCTGAGAAGCCGAAGGCTGAGGAGCAGCCCGCCGCCGAGCAGCAGCAGGCCGAGCCGGAACAGGCCGAGCCCAAACCACAGCAGCAAGAAAACAAGGCGTGCGATCCGCAGACTGGGGCGAACTGCTAAATGTGCGGGTACAGACTACGGGCACCGCGATCGTTCCATCGCGGTGCCCGCTGTGAGCCGAGCCTTCATTGGTCGCGGTGATTTCTGGGGTCGTTGTGATTTCTGGCAATCTCGCCACCCGCCGTAAGCCATTTTGCATCGAACCAGCGGTCCGCCGGTCCGTCATAGGGCAGCCGCGTGATATCCCAATGGCTGACGAAGCGCGCGTAGGCGTCCCACACTGGTGGACCGCCGCCGATGAAGACGACGCGGCCGACGAAGCGCTGGAGTGTGGCCTCGGGATCCATGCTGGAGCGAACGACGACAAGGTCCCGATCCGCGCGCGCAAAATCCGGAACGCTCGCGATCGTCTTGGGACCGGCGAGCAAGACGTGTCCTCTGGTCAGGTCGAAAAATCGTGCAACGTCGGCGACGAACTCCGGCGACCGGTTGCCTTCCCAGGGAAGGCCGCCGTTGAGGCCGAGCTGCCCCGCTTGGCCAATGGCACAGACGACTCTAACGACAGTCTTCTTCATGCGTACTCCACCGATAGCCGGTCTGATCGCATTCGCAACGCTTGCACGTCATGCTGCGCCACGCACTTTGGTAAGATGACCCAACCCGCTGCCTTACTCCGCTGCGGCTGGCTGGTCCACCGCCTCGTTGAGGAGGTGGTTTTGAGTGTCGTCGGTCGGACTATGGAACTCCTTCTCAAAAGTCCATCCCGGCACTGAAACAAACGAAACACTTCGAGTTCGGCGCGGAAAAACCCCTGAAACAGCGATGGTTTAAATCCAACGGCACCGCTGCACCCCGCGGCGCCAATCAATGGAGTATTGCGATGTCGAGAATGCGAACAGCTTACCGCTCATTTCGGAATTACCGGATTCACCGCATGGCGGAACGGACCCTTGCGGCAATGGACGATGCCCTCCTGAAGGACATCGGGATCAGCCGGTCCGAGATTGGCTTGGTGGTCCGCGGCTTGCAGCGCGGCCAAGAAGACAAGGCGGGCTGAACCATGAAGCTTTCATTTAGGCTCCCGCTACTGGCCTGTGCGAGCGCGGCCGCCCTTCTGGCGGCGCCCGCCGCGAATGCCCATGAAACGGGCGTTCCGCACCGCCAGGCCAAGGCGGCGGTTGCAGAGGATTCGACAAGCGTCCCGCTAGTCGAAAACCTCGGCAGTCATTCCTACCCTGTCACCACCGCCAACCCGCTGGCGCAGGCCTATTTCAATCAGGGCCTGCGCTGGGCGTGGGCATTCAACCACGCCGAAGCGCAACGCGCTTTCAGGGTCGCGCAGAAGCTGGACCCGACCTGCGCCATGTGTTTCTGGGGCGAGGCCTACGTGCTCGGCCCCAACATCAACGCCGGCATGGGCCAGGAGGCGGCAGCGAATGCTGCCGAAGCCGTCGCGCAGGCGCGCAAGCTAGCGCACCTCGCCTCCAGCCGGGAAAAGGATCTTATCGCCGCGCTCTCCAAGCGCTACAGCGCCGATACTTCGGCCGATCAGGGTGCCCTGAACGAGGCCTATGCCGCGGCGATGGCGGAACTGGCAGACCGCCACCCGCAGGACGGCGAGATCGCCACGCTCTACGCTGACGCGCTTATGAACCTGATGCCGTGGGACTACTGGCTTGACGGCGGGGCAACGCCAAAGCCGGACACGGTCAAGCTTGTGGCCTTGTTGGAGCGGGTGCTGGCGCGCAATCCGGATCATGCCGGTGCGATCCATCTCTATATCCATGCCGTCGAAGCATCCACGACGCCGGAAAGGGCCGAAGCTCATGCCGACCGGCTTGCCGCCCTCATGCCCGGCGCCGGACACATCGTGCACATGCCAGCGCACATCTATCACCAGGTCGGCCGGTGGATCGACAGCCTGGAGATCAACCGCGAGGCGGTGGCAGCGGACGAGGCCTATTTCGAGCGCGTCGGCATAGCGCCGGAGAGCACGCCCGGTGTCTACACGGACGGCTATTATCCGCACAACCTGCATTTCCTGATGACCTCCGCACAGATGGCGGGCGACGTCGAGGCAATCGCCGAGGCGGCCAAAAAGCTCGAATCGCTGGTCTCCAATACCACGGCCAGCAAGGTGGCCGGGCTGCAGCCGATCAAGGCGGCGACCTATTTTGCCCACGCCCAGTATAGCGATCCCGAGGCCATACTCGCGCTGCCGCTGCCGGCAAACGCCTTGCCTTATGTCAAGGCAACCTGGCGATATGCGCGGGGCGTCGCCTTCGCCGCAAAGGGTGCGAGCGAGGCGGCGCGCGCCGAGACCGCCGCAATCCGCAAGCTCGCTGCCGAGACCGATTTTTCCACGGAAACGGCGGGAGGACTTCCGGCGCCGGATTTGCTGGAATTGAGCGCGCTGATCGTGGAGGCCCGCATTGCCCAGCACCAGGGCAACCTGCGGGAAGCGCGCGATAAGCTTGAGGCGGCGGTCGCGATCGAGGACGGCCTTGCCTATATGGAACCGGCCTACTGGTATTATCCGGTCCGACAGACCCTCGGCGCGGTCTACATGGCCATGGGTGAGTACGAGGTGGCCGCGGCAGCCTTCGCGCACGTCCTGGAACAGACGCCAAACAACGCCTGGGCGTTGTGGGGCCTGCGCGAGGTTTTCCGCAGGACCGGCAGGACAGCGGACGCCGAAGAGATGGATGCGCGCTTCAAGGCCGCCTGGGTGGGAGCGCCGGATTTTCTCGGCATCGAACGGCTCTGACCCGCTCTTAAGGTGCCGGCGTCGTTGTCGGCTCAGGAAACGTGTCGCAGCCTCGCAACCCCGGCTGCGACACGCAATCCCAGGTTGAAAATAACATGCTTGGCCGGTAACTGCGCTTCAGTGCCACACGTCATAGTAGAAACGCACCCGAAGATCAGAGGTTGAGAGGGCTACCCCCCCTGGAGCCACAAACCGCATAAGCCGCAGGGGCCGAGGCGCTGGTTCAACCAGCCAGTGGCGCGCTCAAGCGTAGAGGTAACCCATGCCGCGGATCGTCCTGATCACCTCCGGCTTGGAGGGATCGACCTCGATTTTCTTCCGCAGGCGCGAAACGCGAATGTCGATGCTGCGATCGAAGGGATCCCACCCGCGGTCATGGGCGAGTTCGAGCAGTTGATCGCGGTTGAGTACGCGTCCGCGATGTTCGCTGAATACTTTCAGAAGCCGGAACTCCATCGGGGTGATCGCTATTTCGATTCCCTCGGCGTTGTATAATTTGTGTGCGTCCGGGTCGAAGCGGCACTTGCCGAACTGGAGCTGGTGAGGGCCCGGAGTACTCGCTTTCCCCGCAGCGCGTTCGCTCGCCGATGTCCTGCGCAGCACGGCCTTGACCCGCGCCAGCAGCTCCCGCAGGTCGACGGGCTTCGCGACATAGTCGTCGGCGCCAATCTCCAATCCGACAACGCGGTCGACGATTTCCGCCGATCCGGTCAGCATGATAATGGCAACGTCTGAGTGCTCTCGTAGATATCGCGCCAGCGAGAGGCCATCCTCACCTGGCATTCGGATATCCAATATGACCACATCGACGTGCTGGCTCTCAATAAGTTCACGCAGGGCAGGCCCCGCGTTGGCGGGCGTCACGGCATAGCCATGGTGCTCCAGATATTCCGCTACCGTGTAGCGGATATCCGGTTCGTCATCGCAGACCACTACATGTGCGTGCGTCGTCAAGATCGACCACCGAGCAACCAGCCTGATGGATAAGCTGCCTCTAAAGTGACGTGCAAATCAACGGGTCTGTCAAGCATTGTTGTTGACCAGATTAGAGACAAACGAACGGAGCTCGTTCGGTTTGATCGGTTTCTCGAGATAGGGCCGTTTCGCGGCGCGCAGGAACATCTGCGCGTCCGGACTGATTGTGTCCCCCGTCAGGAAGGCTAACCTGTCGAGTTCAGCCGGATGGAGCTTGGCAATCTGGTTGAACAATCCCCGCCCGTCCATATCAGGCATTTTCAGATCGCTCAGGATCACCGCGAAAGTGCGGTTCTTGAGGTGCAGCAGCGCTTCTTCGCCGGATCTGGCAATGGTGACGTTGAAACCATCTCGCCTGAGCACCTCAGCAACCAGCTCACCCACTTCCTCTTCGTCGTCCACCACCAGACAGGCAATGCCGGTCGAATTCGGGAGCTCGTCTTCGGCCGTTTCGGTTCCTTCGTCGAGACGGTCCGAAGCAGGCAGCGAAAGTATGAAGGTCGAGCCACCCCCTTCGGGGGATTCGACCTCGATGGTTCCTCCATGGGATTGAACGATCCGATGGCAGAAGGACAGCCCGATCCCGGTCCCTGCCCCAATCTCCTTGGTCGTGAAGAACGGCTCGAAAATGCGGGGAAGTATCTCTTTGGGAATTCCCGGACCCGTGTCGGCAACGCTGACGATTAGGTTGCCGGTTGTGGGATGAAGCCGCGTTGAAACCGTGATTGTCCGTCGTCCTTCCCAGCCATGCAACGCCTGTTCTGCATTGACAAGCAAGTTGATCAGCACCTGGCCAAGCTGATCGGGATCCGCCCAGATCGGGGGAAGACCAGGTTCAAGATGAACTGAAAGCCCGATGTCCGACGATCGAATCGAATAGGTCGCCACTTCGACCGCTTCGGAAATGATGTCATCGATCGCAACGTTTGAGGTTCGCGTCGGCTGCTGTCTGGCCATAGCCAGGAATGTCTTGACGATCCTGGCGCAGCGTTCGGCTGCCTTGCTTATCTTGTCGGCGCGTTCGACGACCTTGGCGTCGGCAGCGGTCTCCTTCATCAGCGATGACAGGCCAAGCACCACCGAGAGCGGATTGTTGAGCTCATGCGCCACCCCGGCCAGCAATCCACCGAGCGCCGCCATTTTCTCGTTCTGGTGCAGCGTCTCGCGCTGCCGCTCCAATTCCTGCTGCATTTTTATCCGGTCGGTGAGATCGTAGGCGTGGGAAACAATCACCTTCTCACCGTGGTAATCGATCAGTCGAGACGAAACCGAGCACCAGCAGGTTCCACCGTCCTTGCGTTTGAGCTGGGTTTCGAAATCGTCGACTAATCCCGTCGCGAGCAGCCGCTCAACGTATCGGATCCGCTCTGAAGGATCGACATAATAGTCGACGGCGCTGGTGACGTCGCCGAGCAGTTCAACGGTGGCGGGGCTGCGGTAAAGCAGCTTCCCATCATGCGCGCGGGTCATCTGGATGTTGACGGGGCAGGCTTCGAGGACTTTACGGACCAGTTCATCCGCTTCCTTGGCCGCCTCCTCGGCCCGCTTGCGCTCTGTAATCTCGACACGGGTAACCACGAACCCGCCTTCGCGGGTCGGACAGTTCGAGACAAAAAACCAACGCCCGTCCGTATGACGGAATTCCTGTTGCCGGAACTCGCGGCGGTCCCGTGCTCTCTCGGCAAGCCAGTCGTCGATCTTGTCGCGTGGAACCGGAAACTGGTTGCGCTCTGCGGTCACGCGCAGGAAATCGAACCAGTTCACCCCGGGAACGAGCACATCCGCGCTTATCGCGTGCATCTGGCGATACCTGCTGTTGGCCAGCACCAGGCAATCGTTGCTGTCGTAGAGGGCAAACCCTTCGGCCAGAGATTCGATCGCGTCGATCAGCCGTTCGTTCGCCTTGCGCGTTTCTTGCTGGGCGGCGATCATGCCGGTGATATCGGTCGTGTTCGACACGATCACCTGCCTTCCCTGGAAATCGATCAGGCGAGCGGAAATCGAAGCCCAGAAGGCCTTGTTCTCGGTGTCGTACTGCTGGACCCGAAAATCATCGATCCTGCCCTTTTCGATCAGGGTGCGCTCCAATACTGCGCTCTTGTCTGGATCGACATAATGGTCGGTTATCCGAGGACGGTCGGCGTAGAGATCTCTGGTAGCAGGATTGCGGTAGAGCGTTTCTCCCTCGAACGTGGTCATGCGTATCGGCGAAGGGCAGGCATCGAGCACCTTTTGCAGCAGCGTCGTGGCGTCGCGCTCGAAAGCCTCGGCCTTCTTGCGCTCGCTGATGTCGGTGCGCGTTACGACGAAGCCGCCAAGATCGGTGGGATGTATCGATATCGAGTGCCATTTGCCGTCGGAGAGGGGGACCTCGAAATGGGAGTGGAACTCGATCCGGCTTTGGAGCCGCTCGTCGAGCCACTCATCCTCGCGCCCAACCGCATTGCGGTACACGCCGCGCCTGGCGGATTCGCGGAGGAGTTCGTTCCATTCCACCCCCGGTTCGACGAGATCCCGCACCTGGTGGTTCAGTTCGCGGTAAAGGCTGTTGCACATGACCAGGCGGTGGTCTTCGTCGTACAGCGCAAATCCCTCGGAGAGTGATTCAACGGCGTCTGCGAGCATCTCCCGCGCCGCGGCGACTTCGCCGTCACGCTTCTTCTGCTTGGTCACATCGGCGATGCCGGCGAGAACCACTCGCCGGCCCTGGAACTCGACAATCCTGAGATTGCCCGTGGCCCAGAACTCCTGGCCGTCGGGTCTTTTAAGCAGCACCTCGCAATTTTCGACGACGCCCTTTTGCATGAGTTCGCGATGGATTTCCCGGTGCTTCTCGGGATCGACAAAGTAATCGCCAAGCCGCACCGTCTCGCGTTGCGCCTTCTTGCTCCATCCAAGCAGCCGTTCGGCAGCATTGCTCTGGTAGATGAGTTCCCCCGAACTTGCGTCGTTCATCCATACCGGCAACGGATGATGCTTGATCAGGAAACCGAACAGATCCTCGCGCTGCTTGCGTTCCGTGATGTCCAATACCCCGATGATGAGCGAGGGGCGCCCGCCGTAGACGCCGCGACGGCAGTTGGTCGAACACCAGACGGCCGATCCGCTTGTGTTTCTAAGCTGGATTTCGTGATCCCGGACGATCTCGCTGTTGCTGGCGAGAGAACTGATTTCATCGAATTCGCCAGAATTCACGAAATGATCCGTCAGGAATTGCGGCTCGTTCGGCGTCCATTTTCGGCCAAGCAGGTTCGACGCATCGAGGCTTTCGTAGAGGATCTGCCCGCTTCCCGCGTCCACCACCCAAACCGGCAGCGGGTGACTGTCCGTGATGCAGCGGAATATCTCGGCGTTCTCCTGGTGCGCGATCTGCGCTCGCTTCATCTCGGTAATGTCGACGCTTACCAGGGCCATGCCGCCATCCGGCCGAGGATGTGCGGTGAGCAACTTCCACCGGCCATCCAATGTCTCGGCTTCAACTGGAGCGTCGTCGATTTGCGTCCATCGCGCCGCGGCGCTTTCAACAAATGCGTTGCCCGGCTCGATGGGGCGGCCGTCGAAACTCTTTAGACGTGAGAGGGCTTCGGCGACTGCGGCAATGGCGTCCGTCGGCTGCATCTCGCCGCGGTCGAGCCACCGGCTTCCAAATATCTGCGGATTGCTGTCGACGAGAACATGGTTGGCGTCAAAAAGGGCATAGCCTGTGTGTGTGGATGGCACCGGATTATCAGGCCGCATGGTCGTTCCCTTTGTTCGCGTGATCCCGCGAGGGCGGATAATAGCCCCTCTTTGTTTCAGCACGCGTTCGGGCGACGCGTGATTTGTTTCAACTGTTTCGGCGCGTGGGAGACATCGCCGGCGCTGACGTGTCGCCTGTCATCCCCGTGGGGCGCGCGCTGAAACAAACGAAACACTCCCACCACACCACAGAAAAACGCCTGAAACGAAGGCGGTGTATGACAAGAAGAGCCGCAGATGCGGCAGATTCAACCGGCGAAGCGCAAATGTCCAGCGCCCAGGATGAACAATCTAGTCTTGGCGAGTGTCGACGCGTCTTGCTCTGAAACCTGAGGGTTCAATATGGATAAGCCAGTTACTTCGCACGATTTCCCCGACCGGCTCCTCGCGAGCCTTATTGACCAAAACCATCCGGCCTATGAAGAGGCTCGCGGGCTCTACAACGCCATGATCGACAAGCGGCCGCGCTGGATCATCCCCTGCGCCGAGGTCGCCGATGTCGTCGCGGCAGTCAATCATGCCCGGGACAAGCAGTTGCTTCTTGCCATTCGCGGCGGCGGCCACAGCGGTCCCGGCTTCGGCAGTTGCGACGGCGGAATGGTCATCGACATGTCGCCGATGAATCGGGTCGATATTGATCTCGGGACCAGCACGGTCCGCGTCGAGGCCGGCTGCACCCAAGGCGATGTCGACCGCGCCACCAGCGCTCATGGGCTGGCGGTGCCGGCTGGCCTCGTCTCGTCCACAGGCATCGCCGGACTGACGCTGGGCGGCGGCACTGGCCATCTAACGCGCAAACACGGCCTCACCATCGACAATCTGCTTGCGGCCGAGGTCGTGCTGGCCGACGGCAGCGTCGTGACGGCAAGTGAGAACGAACACCCGGAGCTGTTCTGGGCGCTGCGCGGCGGCGGCGGCAACTTCGGCGTCGTGACGCGCTTCACATTTCAGGCGCATCCGGCGAAGGATGTCTATGCCGGGCCGATCTTCTTCGACATCGAGCATACCGCAGAGATCATGCGCTGGTACCGCGGCTTCCTGCCCGGAGCGCCGCGAGAGCTCGGGATGTTCTTCGGCATCAAGACGGTGCCCTCCTGCGACCCTTTCCCGCGCGAGATCTGGGGAAGGCGCGTCTGCGCGCTGATCAGCTGCTACAACGGCACGGAGGAGGACGGCATCCGGGCGATGCAGCCCGTGCGCGACGCGCTTCCCGGGCCACTGATGGACGGTATGATGCAGATGCCCTTCGTCGATCTGCAGGCGCTGTTTGATCCGCTGCTGCCGAAGGGCTTGCAGTGGTACTGGAAGGGCGATTATGTCGACGAGCTGTCCGATGCGGCCATCGCAGCCCATGCCGAGCACGGCTCGAAGACGCCGAGCGAACTGTCGCTGATGCATCTCTACCCCATCGACGGAGCGGCCCAGGAAGTGGCTCCGGACGCTACCGCCTGGGGAGCGCGGCGAGCGCGTTGGTCCATGGCTATCGCCGGCATCGACCCCGACCCGACGAAGGCGCCGGAGCTGAGGCGCTGGGCAAGCGAGTATTGGGCTGCAGTGCACAAGCACAACCCGCATGGTGGCGCCTATATCAACTTCATGATGGATGATGAAGGCGAGGCGCGTGTACGCGCCGCCTACGGCGCCAACTATGAGCGGCTCGTCGCGGCCAAGCGCAAATACGATCCGGCGAACCTCTTCCGCGTCAACCACAACATCCGGCCGTAAGCCGAGGCTGAGCCTGTCCGTCCTTGGGTCGAGCGAGGCGGACAGGCCTGTGGCATGCGCAAGCCGGTGTCGCGCCATCGAGGACGACCATCCACAAAATGCGTCCCGCCTCGTCGCGCGTGCCTCTGAAACAAACGAAACACTCCCACCGCGATGCAGAAAAACGCATGAAACGGAAGCGGTGTATGACAGTAAGATCCGAAGACGTGAAAGAATAAACGGACGAAACGAAAATATATAGAGCCTAAGATCGAACATCTAGTCTTGGCGAGGGTCGACATTTTTTGCTCCGAAACCTGAGGTTCAAAATGCACAGGCCAGTTGCTTCATACGATTTCCCCGACCGGCTCCGCGCGAGCCTTGTTGGCCAAAACCACCCGGGCCATGAAGGGGCTCGCCGGCTCTTGCAACGCCATGATCGACAAGGGGCAGACGTCAACCCCGCTACGCGACGGCTGATCGGGAACAGCCGACATTCTTACGGCCGCGCTGACACTGCCGATTGGTGATGATCTCGGCTGCCATTGGGCAGCCCACCGAACAGCGCACGAACGCAACAAGAGACCGTGCGCTGAACAACCTGCCGCCGCACATCCCTAAGGATCGCGGTTGGTCGGTTTGCCCGAAGGGCATGAAAAGACGGCCTCATCGATGCGGTGCGGGGCACGGCGCGTCGAGGCCACACGCTTAACTCTCAAAAAATGGAGAATTGAAATGCTCAAGATCGTTCTTGCCACTGCCACCTTGCTGTTTGCCTCCGGCATGGCTTTTGCCGGCAGCGACCACTATGGCTCCGACTACAGCCATGGCCATCCGAAGACCGGTCACCATTCGATGGCGTCCGACAACGGCTACCCTGTCGACCCGAGCGGCACAGCGAGTGTCGACACGGGCGACAGCGTACCGACCTCGGCTGGAAATTCGACCTTCGATAAGCCCGCACCGGGTTACGGACAGGGGATTTGGGGGAGCCGATAACAGCGTTCGGCCACACGGTCGAAGTTAGACTTCCAGGCGGCGGGTTCGCCCGCCGCCTGGATTCACCTCACGCCCGGCGGATTTAATCTGAAGCCGCGCCCAGTCGTGAGTAAGCGCCGCCGCGCGCCACCAATTCATCATGCGGACCTTGTTCGACGATGCCTGTATCGGCGACCACCACGATGCGATCGGCATTGCGGATCGTCGCCAGCCGGTGCGCGATCACCAGCGTCGTTCGGCCCTGCGCAAGCTCTGCCAGCGACTGCTGGATCTCCCGCTCGGTCTGCGTGTCGAGTGCCGACGTCGCCTCGTCCAGGATGAGGATGGTCGGGTTCTTCAGGAACATGCGCGCGATTGCCAGGCGCTGCTTCTGACCGCCCGAAAGCTTTACGCCGCGCTCGCCGATGATCGTATCGAGCCCTTCCGGCAGCGAGGCGATGAGTTCGTCGAGGCGCGCGCGGCGCGCGGCCTCGACGATCTCGCTCTCGACCGCGTCCAGCCGGCCATAGGCGATGTTCTCGCGGATCGTGCCGCCGAACAGGAACACGTCCTGCTGCACGATACCGATCTGGCCGCGTAATGAGGCCAGCGTCATATCGCGGATATCCAGACCGTCGATGGTGATGGCGCCGCTGTCGACCTCGTAAAAACGCGGCAGCAGCGAGCACAGGGTCGTCTTGCCGGCGCCGGATGGCCCGACGAAGGCGATGGTCTGTCCTGCTGCGATGTCGAGATTGATGCTCTTCAAAACCGGCCGTTCGCCGCTATAGCCGAAGCTGACGTCCCGGTAGCTGATGTCACCCTTGAGCATCGGTGCGTCAAATGCACCGGGCCGATCCGCGATGTCCGGCTCAGTGTCGAGGAGGGCTGCATAGCGGCGAAATCCGGCGATGCCTTTCGGATAGGTTTCAATCACCGAATTGATCTTGTCGATCGGCCGGAAGAACACATTGACCAGGAGCAGGAAGCCAACGAAGCCGCCACTGGAAAGTTCGCCACGCAGCACGAGATAGCTTCCGGCGATCATCACCACCAGTTGGATCAACCGCATGCTCATGTAGCTCAGCGACGTGCTTGCGGCCATGATGCGATAGGCATCGAGCTTGGTCTTGCGGTAGCTGGCGTTGTCGCGCGCGAACAGGTTGCGCTCGTGGTCTTCATTGGCGAAAGCCTGCACCACCCGCATGCCGCCGACATTCTCCTCAATGCGAACGTTGAAATCGCCGACCCGCCCGTAAAGCGCCTGCCAGTTGCGCGTCATGCGCGCGCCATAGCGGCTTGTCACCCAGGCGACCAGCGGCACAATTGCCGCCGTAATCAGCGCAAGCTGCGGATTGACCAGGAACATCAGCGCGAAGGCGCCGATGAACGTCATGATCGCGATGAACAGGTCTTCCGGGCCATGATGGGCAACCTCGCCGATTTCCTCCAGGTCCTTGGTGACCCGGGCGATGAGGTGGCCGGTCTTGTGATTGTCATAGAAGCGGAACGAGAGCTTCTGCAGGTGATCGAAGCTCTTCCGGCGCATCTCGGTCTCGATGTTGATACCGAGCATATGGCCCCAGTAGACCACGACCGCCATCAGTCCGGTGTTCACCACGTATATGGCAAGCAGGCCGGCCGACGCAGCAAGGATCAGCAGCCATTGCTGAGTCGGCAACAACTCGTCGACAAACAGCTTCACGGCCATCGGAAACCCGAGTTCCAGCAGGCCAGACAGAACCGCGCAGCAGAAATCCAGGATGAACAGACCTCTCCAGGGGCGGTAGTAGGCGAAAAATCTGCGCAGCATGGGGACGCTTTTTCTGTTCGAAGGCTGGCCTGCCAGGAAGCATGGCTATGCGAGGGCTGTCGTTAAAGGCATTTCTTGCGGCGACTGCTCAGCGGCGCCGACTTGTCCGAACGGATAGCTTACGATAAGTGGAGTGTAAACATCATATTATGAGGTCTCCATGCTGACTGCAACCACGCGCTGCGAAACGCCGAATGCGGGCAAATATCTCCAGCAGCTTTGCAAGCATTTCGCGCACAAGGTCGAGGTCGCCTATGGCGATGGGCATGGGCAGTGCCGGTTCTCCTGCGGCACGGTTACCATGAATGCCGTTCTCGAACGGCTGGACATAGTGGTGGAAGCGGCCGACACCACCGCGTTGACCGAGACCAAGCAGGTCATCGAGTCGCATCTCGTCCGGTTCGCCTTCCGCGAAAATCTCCAGCCGCTGGCCTGGCGCGATTGAAGCGTCGTTTGCGATACGGAGCATGCTCATGAGATGGCTCAAGTCGGTCCTGGCCTTGCCGGCATTGGCGCTTTTCCTCGTTCAGGCGTTCGCAACCGAGATCGAAACCGCGAAGGGCCCGGTAACGGTCGGCAAGACGCCGCAAACGCTCGCGGTGTTCGACATTGCGGCGGTCGATACATTGTACAGCCTGGGCGTGAGGATCGCCGGCTTGCCCGATAAGCTTTACGTGCCCGAACTCGCCGGGTTGAAGGACGGCGCGGAAATCGTCGGCACCATCTTCGAGCCCGATCTGGAGGCGCTGAGCGCGCTGGCGCCGGACCTCATCATTGTCGGCGGGCGCTCCTCGCCGCAACTGGCGGCGACCAGCCGGATTGCGCAGAGCATCGATATGACAATGAATGGCGATGATCTGTTCGCGCAGGCGAAGCAGCGCCTGACGGCCTACGGCGCTCTCGTCGGCAAGCCGGCCGAGGCGGCGGCGCTTGCTTCGGAACTCGATGACGCGCTTTCATCGACGCGTGCCGCCGTCAAGGGCAAGGGCACGGCGCTGATCCTGATGACCAGCGGCCCGAAGGTGACCGCCTACGGCAAGGAGTCCCGCTTCGGTTGGCTGCATTCGGCGCTCCAACTCACGCCGGCGGTTGAGGATGTCGAGGCCGCCACCCACGGCGAAGCGATCTCCTTCGAGTTCCTCCGCGACGCCAATCCGGACTGGCTCATCGTGCTCGATCGCGCCGCGGCGATCGGCTCGGAGGAGCAGAACGCCAGGGCGACGCTGGACAATGAACTGGTGGCCGAAACCACAGCCTGGAAGAAAGGGCAGGTGGTCTACATGCCGGCAGCCGATTTCTACATCGCCGCAGGCGGCGTCCAGTCGACGAAGCGCGTGCTTGAGACCATTCGAGACGCTTTCTCGCGGACCCAATGACCGCCGGATCGCTTGGCTCTCAAGGCTTCGCTTATCAGGCAATCGGCGCCGCAACCCTGCTGGCGCTGTTTGTGGCCAGTCTGTTCGTCGGCGTCAGCGAACTCGCCATAGGCAATCTGGCCTCCGACCCGGAAGCCTTGCGGCTGATCATGATCAGCCGCTTGCCAAGGACGTTGGCGGCACTTCTGGCCGGCAGCGCCCTGGCCATCGCAGGGCTTGTTATGCAGACGCTTGCCCGCAACCGTTTCGTCGAGCCTTCGACGGCTGGAACCGCGCAATCGGCGGCACTCGGCATACTGGTGGTGACGCTGGTTTGGCCCGATGCATCGCTTGGATGGAAGGCAGCCGGCGCGGCGGTGACCGCTCTCGCCGGGACATCCGTTTTCCTTATGCTCGCGCATAGGTTGCCGCCGACACAGCCTTTTCTCGTTCCGCTGTTCGGATTGGTCTATGGCGGCGTCATTGGCGCCGCCGCGATCTTTGCCGCTTGGCACCTGGACCTTCTGCAGTATCTCGAAGTGTGGATGACGGGGGAGTTTTCCGGCATCCTGCGCGGGCGCTATGAACTGTTGTGGGTTGCGGGCGCACTGGTCGTATTGGCCTGGTGGACGGCCGACCGCCTGACGATGCTTTCGCTGGGCAGGGACGTCAGCATAGGGCTCGGCCTGAATTATGCCGCTATGCTTCGGCTCGGCCTGGTCATCGTCTCGGCCATCACCGCGCTGACCGTGGTCGTCGTCGGTACGATCCCGTTCGTCGGCCTTGTCGCGCCCAACATCGTATCGCGCTTCGCCGGCGAAAACCTGCGCCACACCTTGCCATGGGTCGCCGGCGGTGGCGCGGCGCTGGTGCTTGCCTGCGATATCATGGGCAGGCTCATCCGTTTCCCTTACGAGGTTCCGGTCGGCACGATCCTCGGCGTCGTCGGGGCGGTGCTGTTCCTGGTCCTGCTGCTTGGCCGAAACTGCAATGACTGAAGTTTTGATGCAACGCGGCCTGGTGCGGCACGAGGGCCGCCTCGTGATAATGGCGGCGATCGCAGTGCTGGTCGGCGTGGCCTTCATGACGATCGGCCTGCGCGGCGATCTCGCCTTCGTGGTCGAACTGCGCGCAGCGCGGCTGGCTGCGATGGTTCTGGTCGGCGTGGCGGTGGCGGTTTCGACGGTCGTGTTCCAGACCGTTTGCGCCAACCGCATCATCACGCCATCGATCATGGGCCTGGATGCGCTTTACGTCTTCTGCCAGACGGCGCTGGTATTTGCGCTGAGTGGTTTCGGCGTTGCCGGCATCGATCCGCGCCTGCACTTCCTCGGCAATTTCACGGCAATGACCAGCCTCGCACTGGCGCTGTTCCTGCCGATGCTTCGCCAGCGTTTCGACCTGACGCTGATGCTGCTGACCGGCGTCGTGCTGGGCGTGCTGTTCCGATCGCTGACGACGTTGCTGGCGCGGCTGCTGGATCCGAACGATTTCGCCGTACTGCAGGGTACGGTCTTCGCCAGCTTCAATGCGGTGGAACCCGATCTCCTGCTGTTGGCCGGCGCGATCACCGTGGCGGGTGTCGCCATCGCCTGGCGGGCGCGACATGTTCTCGATGTGCTCGCGCTGGGCACCGACACAGCCATTGGGCTCGGCGTGGCGTGGCGCGGCACGGCTGCCGGGCTGCTGGTTGTTGTCGCCGCGTTGGTGTCGGCGTCGACGGCGCTGGTTGGACCGATGGCGTTTCTGGGGCTGCTGGTGGTTTCGCTCGCTGAGCGCATCGTCGGCACCAACCGGCACGCCATCCTTCTGCCGGCAGCCGCGCTCACGGCGATAATCGTGCTCGTCGGCGGCCAGACAATCCTCCAGCATGCTCTGGGCGGGGAAGGCAGCCTCGGCATCGTCGTGGAATTCGTCGGCGGCATCGTGTTCCTCGTCATTCTGTTTGCCGGGGGCCGGCGATGATCGAGATTGCAGGCGTCTCCCTGGCTCTTGGCGGCAGCCGCATTCTCGATAATGTCAGCCTGACCGTGCCGAAGGGCGGCGTCACGGCGCTTGTCGGACCGAATGGCGCTGGCAAGTCCAGCCTGTTGTCGTTGATCGCCCGCCTGCGACCCCTGCAAAGCGGCCGCATCACCGTCGACGGGCTGCCGGTCGATACGACGCCGAGCCGGCAGTTGGCCAGGATCATGGCCATCCTGCGACAGGATCCCGGCGTCGCAAGCCGCCTGCGTGTCGCCGAACTCGTGGGGTTCGGTCGTTTCCCGCACAACCGCGGGCGGCTGACAGCGAAAGACCGCGAAATCATCGCGGCGTCGCTCGAACAGTTCGATCTCAGCGACCTGGCGCTGCGCTTCATCGACACCTTGTCAGGCGGGCAACGGCAGCGTGCCCTCCTCGCCATGACCTTCTGCCAGGGGACGGATTACATCCTTCTCGACGAGCCGCTGAATAACCTCGACATGT
The DNA here is from genome assembly GCF_055811075.1 of Mesorhizobium sp. WSM4820. Lineage (NCBI taxonomy): Bacteria > Pseudomonadati > Pseudomonadota > Alphaproteobacteria > Hyphomicrobiales > Phyllobacteriaceae > Mesorhizobium > Mesorhizobium sp. WSM4820. Next base: position 15,926 of record NZ_JBVVQN010000007.1, read on the forward strand.
TTCATGCAAGAAACCTGATGCGGACGCTGAGACGCATCGCCGACGAGCACGGCAAGACGGTGCTCATCGTGCTCCACGACATCAATCATGCAGCCTCGTACGCCGACCGCATCGTCGCGATGAAGGACGGCGCCGTTATCGCATCGGGCGAAACCGGCGACATCATCCGGCCGGATATACTGGAGAGCATTTTTGGCTTCTCGATGCGGGTCGAAAACATCGCCGGTCGGCTGACCGTCCTGCACCACGCCTGAGTAAGCTCCGCGGCTGCAGCGCTCGAAGAGCGCAGCAGTTACAACGGTTTGCATAACTGGATTTTTATTATCAAGTTTATTGCCGCTGCGCAACCGATGGGTTAAGGCAGTCCCAACAGGCGCGGTTCGCGCCAGCCCGGGGCTACCGTATTCGAGGGGATTTAGCCGATGTCATCCGATCTGTTGCGAGCGCTGACCGTCAGCACCGCGATGTCTATTTTCTTGTGTCCCGAAGCGCTGGCGCAGTCTGCCCCCGCCCCGGAAGCGGAATCCGGGACGACCACGTCCGAAGAAAATGAAGAAGCCCAGGCTCCGGCCGGGGGCACGCAACTCGACACCATTCTCGTCGTCGACGTGGGGGCGGGCGCCAACGCGACGGCCGGCGCCAACCTGATCACCATCGACCAGCAGGAGATCGACCGCAAGAAACCGCAGGATTTGAGGGAGGTGTTCTCCGGTGAGCCGCAGATCACCGTCGGCGGCGCGATCCCCAGCACGCAGAAGATCTACGTTAACGGTGTCGATGAGAACAATCTGGCCGTGACCGTCGACGGGTCGCGACAGAACAACAAGGTGTTCCACCACAACGGCACCTATCTGCTCGACCCGGCACTTCTAAAGGCCGCGTCGGTGCAGGCAGGCGTCGCGCCGGCCGACGCCGGTCCGGGCGCACTTGCGGGCTCGCTTGGATTCGAGACCAAGGACGCTGTTGACCTTCTCGAACCCGGCCGCAATTTTGGCGGTTTCGTCACCGGCATATGGGACACCAACAGCGAGACGTTCACCACCGGGGTGAGCGGCTTCGGCCGGCAGGACGGCTTCGAGTATCTCGGCTACATCAATTACGGCCGTGGCGGCAACTTCACCGCCGGCAACGGCCAGGAGATGCCTGGGACCCGCACCGATCTGATCAGCGGACTGGCCAAGATCGCCTACGAGAGCGTCGAGGGCCATCGTTTCGAACTCAGCCACGAGCAGGTCCGCGACGACGCGCTGCGCCCCTATCGCGCCAACGTCTATATCGACCGAGGCGCCGAGCCTGAACTCCGGAACTATGATCTTCGCCGCCAGAACACGGTCTTTACCTATACGGATACGTCGCCGGAAGGGTGGTGGGACCCCAAGATCGTACTCGCTTACAGCCGCACCCAGATCGGGACGCTGGAAACGGACCGCACCGACGCCAATATCGTGTCGCCGACCGACGGCGCGACCAACAGCTTCAACGGCAAGGTGGAGAACCGCTTCGCGCTCGACATCGGCAGCGTCACTGCCGGTTTCGACTTCTACAACGACAAAGCCAACCTGGATTATCTCAACCCGACGGAGCCGTTCTTTACGGACGAGCGCGCCACCAATATCGGCGCCTATGCCCAGGCGCGGCTGGAGCCCTTCGACCGCGCCAGGATTTCCTTCGGCGGGCGCGCCGATCACCAATGGTTCACCGGCATCGACGACTCGGACTGGAACAACGCCGGTGTCAGCGGCAACATTTCGGGCGAGTATGACCTTGTGCCGGAGTTCCTGACGGTAAAGGCGGGGACCTCGCATGTCTGGGGCGGCGTTCCGCTGGCTGAAAACTACCTCCAGAACCCCGCCTGGACCTATGGCGACGGCCCGGAGCCGGTGACGTCGAACAACTATACGGCCGGTCTGGAGGCGCGCTACAACGGCTTCACCTTCGAGGCGAACGTGTTTCGCACCGACATCAACGACGCGCGCCTGCCGGTGTTCGGACCCGAAACGTCACCGGTGCCTGTCTTCACCTCGATCCGAACGCTCGATCTCGTTTCCAAGGGTTGGGAGATCGGCGGCCGCTATGATTGGGACGCCGGCTTTGTCAGTGTGAAATATGCCGACATCAATGCCGACGTCGACGGCAAGCCGGCTGATACCGAGATCGGCCGCTATTTGACGACTCCTCTCGGCCAGATCGTGATGATCGGCGCCGGCTACACATTCGACGATTGGGGCGTCAAAGTCGGTGGCGACATCGAAATCGCCTTGAAAACCGATAGGACGCTGGTGCGGCATCCAACCGATCCGGCAAGCGAGAAGAAGGAGCTGCCCGGCTACGAGGTAGTGAACGCCTATGTCGAGTGGACGCCGCCTTCGAAGCCGAACTTCACGCTGCGCGCCGACGCGCTCAACATTTTTGACGAGGCCTATACCGACCGCGCGGCCTACGGGCAGGATTTCGACGGGGTGGCGCCGCACTTTGATCCCGGCCGCTCGTTCCGGCTGAGCGCCACCGCGCGCTTCTGATCCCTGGCAAAACGCCGGCCTCGGCAATCGCCCAGCCGGCTGCAAAAACGATGTCTGCGTTGGCGCCTTCGGAACGGATCGTGCGCCAAAGTGCTACAGCGCCCTTTCGGCATCCATAAGGACGCGCGGCGCTGTCGATGCTCAAGCGACGCCGGCGCGAACCGGTGCTTCGCGGTCCGCCCGTAGCAGGCGCATGTTGCGGGCGTCGTTGGCGAGTATGTTGAAGCAGTCGCCGCCGAACCATTCCAGTGAGGCGTCCACCTCCTCGCGCTCGAACAATTCGTCGAGGAATTGCAGATAGTCCACCGCGCCGTCGAAAAGCGCGGTCATGCCCGTCCGCTTTCCGGCCGCGGCATAGACGTTTGCCGGCTTGAAGACGGCGAGGTCGGCACGCGAGCGGACATTTTTCAGATGATAGTGCCGGATATGCGGCAACAGGGCGCGATGCGCGGCGACCGGATCGGCGCCGCCTTCCCAGACGTGCAAGGTGTCGAAATTGATGCCCAGCGCTGGATGGTCAACCTCCTCGAGCAGGCGCTGCGTCGACGACAGCGTATCGGCAAGCGTTCCCGGATGTGTCTCCACCAGTAGCTGGCAGCCCTGGTCCTGCGCCATCATGCAGGCGTCCTTGAGCCGCGCCGACAGTCGCCAGCGCGCTTCGGGCGAGGTGTCCCGGCTTGCCGACTTGCCGGCGAACGTGCGCACCTTGCGGGCGCCCCAGCGGCCGGCCAGGCGGCAGAGGTTCGACGTGGCGTGGCGCAGCGACGCCAGATCGTCATCGAGAGGCAGATAGTCGCTGAGCATCGGTACGGAAAGGCCGAATGCCGCCATCCATTCGGCGTTGCGCTCGGTCATATGCTGCATGTTGCGCGCGTGTGCGCCCCAGAGCTCGATGCCCTGGAAGTCGTTCGCCTCTGCCCATCGCGCGATGTCCTCCAGCGACAGCAGATGATGGCGGAAGGTGATCGTGCAGAGCGACAGCCTCATGCGACGGCGTCCTCGACATCGTGGCGCGGCGCGTGCAGGAGGCCGCGCGTGTCGCACCACACCCGATAGGTTTGGGCAAGGCGGCGCTTCAGCGAGCGCTCCATCGCGTCCAGCATATCGAGTTTCTCGAACACCCGCGGCGCCAAGGCTTCGTCGCCTGTCTGGCTGAGCTTCATGATGGCGTAGTGAAGCGTCTTGAATTCCTGGATCAGGGATTCGATGTCGTCGCAGATCGTGTCGAACCCGGCGTTGGAAAGCTGCAGCGATCGCCAGAAAAAGGCGAAGCCATGCTCCAGCGCGTATTTGCGGATCGAGATGACCGGCAGCTCGCGTAGCGCCATCGACAACTCGGGCAGCTTCACGCCGTCGCGGCCTTCCAGATGCGCCCGAACGACTTCGCGCGTTGCGCGCGTCAGCAGATAGTCGTCTTCATGGAAACAGGCAAGGAAATAGTCGCGCAGATCGACGGCGGACGGTTTCCTGATGTCGGCAGCGTCGAAGATGAAGCCGCCGGCAACGGTCGGCTGCATGATCGCATTGATGACTTTCTGCTTCTCGATCCTGCCTTCCCAGCGGAAATCGGGGTCCAGAACCATCCAAACCGCCGGATCCTCGGTGTGTACCAACATCAGATAGTGCGGGAACGGATTCTGGTTGAACTTGTTCTCGCGCTCCGGCAGGTGGAAGAGATCGAGCATGACCATCAGGTACTCGCTCTGCTTCTTGCGTTCCAGGAGCTCCAGCATCGTCGCCAGGTTCTCTACCTTGGCTGCGTCCGGCCGATACCATTGGCGGACCTTGGCGCCGTACAGGCGCTCGAACCAATCGCGGAAGAAGTCGTGGTTGATTTCAGGCGCGTGATACGCCAGCCGCCAGCTTTTATCGACAGCGAAACCCGCATCCCAGACGCCGAAGAAGAAAGGTCGATGATCGAGCTGCCTTTGCTTCACCGCGTGGCAGACATTGCTGACGAAGCAATGGACCTTGATGTCGACGAAGTCCTCGCCATGCACGCCGATCCGCTCGGCCGCTTCTTGTTCCGCGCAAGCGAGAACAAGTTCCTTAGCCGGCTTAATCAGTGTTCCATTCTGTTCCGAGGCGTTGACGAACAGCCGCGCCAAGTCGTCCACCGTGTCCAGATCCTGACGGCTGACCACCTCCTCGGGAAGCGCGACACCGTGGTCGAGTTCAAGCGCCAGCATGAGTTCGAGAATGAGCACGGAATCGAGATACAGATCCTCGTTCAGCCTGGCTTGCGGCGCGAAGCCATCCATGTGCTGGTTGTCGAGCCTGTCGCGCAGGACCGTCCCGATCGCGTCGACTATCTGATCGTAGGTCATCAGGCTGCCTCCGTCCGTACCAGCGCGAATTCGCCCATGCCGTAGCGCACAGCCACGTCGCGCCGGCTGATCTTGCCGTTCGCTTGACGCGGGATCCGCTCCACCTGAACGATTTCGGTTGGCATCTGGTGTACTGCAAGCCGCTCGGCGCACCATTGCCGAAGCTGCGCCCGGTCGACCGCATGTTCGGCGCTGAACAGGAGCGCGACGCGCTCGCCCGCGAATGCATCCTGCTTGCGGAACACGACGGCGTCGCCAATGCCGGCGAATGTCATGACCACGTCCTCGACTTCCTTCGGATAGACGTTGAGGCCCGAGACGTTGATCAGGTCGTCGAGACGCGACAGGAAGACCAGCATGCCGTCGTCGCGGCGGTAGCCCAGGTCGCGCGTCTCGACGACCACGCCTTTGCGCTCGACGGCAATTTCCTTCGGCTCAATGGCCGTGCCGGCGTCGCGCAACGCGAAGCGCGGCAGCACAGAGCCGATTTCATTAGCCGACTGCACATCAGGGTTGATCGCGATGCAGCCGGCTTCCGAGCAGCCGTACTGCTGGAACATGTGCCTGGACTTGGCCCTGATCTGCCCGAACCAGGGGTCGGGCAAGAGGGTGCCGGATGTCATCGTTGCGTGGATCTGCTCGCCGGCCGGCAAAAGCCTTGCAAGCGTGTGAAGGATGGCCGGCGACGAGATCAGATAGGGGCGCTCCGTTTCGCGCAGCTTGCGCAGCAGGAATTTTGGGTTCCCGGTGTCCAGTATGGCGGGCGACTGGCCGCGCTTCAGCGCCACCAATACGCCGCAGATCAAGCCATATGAATGGGTGGTTGGGCCAGCGATCAATGGGGTCATGTCCTGTGGCTCGACAAACGCCGAGGTGTAGCTGTCGATCTCGTCGTCTATGTCGCTCCAGGCGCGCGCGATGCATTTCGGCTCGCCGGTCGTGCCAGAACTCATCTGCAGCAGCTGTCCAGCTTCGCTGGCGCGCTCCTCGCAGATCGGCTCGCCTTCCAGCCGGTTGTAGAAAAGCCAGTTGCACTTCGCCGTCTCCGCCTGCCGGCGCGCCGCGGCATATGGCGTCGAGGGATGCAGCGGCAGCACGCTGGCGCCGGCTGCGCGCGCGGCAAAGAAGAACGCCAGCCAATCCTGCGCCTCGGAGAAACAGACCGCAAAACGGTCGCCTGCGCGCTTGTCGAGTTGCACCGCGGCCGCAATGCGATCCGCCGCGTCGCGGAAATAGGTTCGATCAAAGACCGTGTCGTTGATGGTGATCATTTTTCTGTCTCCTTACGCGACTGCAAGGCTGTTTGGGATTTCGTGAGCGCATTCGGTGCCCGGTGGCGCGAGCTTGCGTCGCAGCAGCGATTCCGTGCGGATGCGTGGCTGGAAAAGGCCAAGCGCGGCCTGCCGGTGTGTCAGTCCGAACTGCCGGCAATGGTCCTGCAACCGCCTGCCGACGCCTGACCAGAAGCTGTCTTCGTCGAGACCGTAACAATGCCGCAGCAGATGCGAGATCTCGGCGAGGTTATAGACGAACAGCGCGTCCAGACAGAGCTCGCCGAGCAAATCGGCGCTCTCCATCCAGTAGTACTGGTTGGGCGCGGCGTCACGATAGGCGGGGTTCAAGGCAAGGAAGTCGGGAACAATGGAGGGATCGCGCAGGAAGCCCGGCGCATATTCGACGCTGTCGTGGAAGTCGCGCATCGCCAGCCTCACTGGCCAGCCATCGCGATGGATCAGGATCAGGTTCTGGCCATGCGCTTCCGTCGCGATGCCATGGCCGACGAGCAGGTGAAACACCGGCATCACCACCGTAGCCACAAGCCTGTCGAGCCAGGCGTCCAGCCCGTACTCATCGATCCAGCCCGCGACGAACGGCCGGCCGTCACTCTCCAAGGCCATCAGCGCGTTGAGCGGCACCGCGGTCTCGCCGGACTGGAGGCTGCTCGTAACGTCCTCCCGCCAGATCGCGGCGATCTGCCCTGCCAGCGGTCCTTCCCGATCTGCGATTGTGCCGGCATATTCGCCGAGGATCGTGAGCGGATAGCGCGCCTCGAACAGCGGATCGCTGGTGACAATGTCCTTGAGCCAGCGGCTGATCGACGGCGCGCTGCACACCGAATGCGGCTCGATGATGCGCCTGGCCGACGAGTTGACGAGATTCATCGGCAGTTTGAGATTGGCGCGTCGCGGGTGATCGCGATTGAACAGTGTCCGCACGGATTGGCTGGCGCTATAGCGATCGCCGGCATGGCCGAGGAAACCGGCGGAGCCCTCCGCCAGCCAGCGCGACAGCTCCGAGCCCTGTAACGCTTTCCATTGCCAGGGATGCAGCGGCATCAGGCCGAACCGCCTTGCATTGTCGCCGAGCCGGGCACGGCGCTCGTCCAGCAGCGCGTAGGTTTCGGTGCCGAGTTCGTGCATCCAGAAAGCCTGCTCGTCCGTGGGAAACGCCGAGTGCAGACGTTCGGGCGCGACCGCCAGCCAGGCCAGTTGGAAGGCGTTGCCTGCTTCCGGGCCGTATGCCGCGTGGTCGGCGTAGTCGAAGCCGGTGCGCGCCTTGAAACACGGATGATAGGGATGACCCTCATCGATCGCGCTGTCGAGTTGCGCAAATGGCAGATCGCGGCGCGGTCTGGGCCGGAGATTGAGCTGGTTCCAGGCGCTGAAATCGAGCGTCCGATCCAGTTCGGACGTGAGTTGCGCGCGCCGTTCGGGGCAGGTGTCTATGCTCGCAAGCAGATCGCCGAGCGTCGCCGGGCGCCATTGGTCGGCGCAGCCCCGCTCGATCGTCTCGGCGACAACCCTGACCCGGCCGAAGGCGCCGATCGATCCCTCGCAACGTATCGAGGCGCCGCTGCAGCGCCATTCGAAACGGGCTTTCCCGCCGTCTCGCGACACCGCGCAATCGACCAGGCCCTCATAGACCAGGGCTTCCGCGAGCTGGCGCATCACACGCAGCTCGGGGATGCCGTGGAGATCAAGAGGCAATGGCATGTGCCTGCTCCGCGGCGACAAATAGCCCGACACGGCTGAGTGGATTGGGAAAATGCGTGTAGACGGCGCTGCCGCCCTCGGCCAGCTCATCGACATCCCCGAGTCGGATTGCCAGGTTGGCCTTCGCGGTGATGTGCGGCTTGTCCAGCAGGCTGGTCGCGAATTCCCCGCCCGCGCCAGTGAGCTCTTGCGCCAGCTTCTTGAGCCGCGCACGCAGCATGGCGAGCAGTTCGGCCTCGCTTGCCAGGCCGTCATGCCCGGCGCGCGCGATGACCGAGAAGATCTGGTTGACGATGAGATAGTAGGAGAGCCGCTCGCGAATCTCGCGGTCGTCGAAGAAAAGACTGCGGATCTGGACAATGTCGGGGACTAGGCCATACCACCGGGCCCTGAAATTGTTCGAGAGGTAGAATCCCTGGCTGTCGCGATAAAAATATCGGCTGGGCAGCCCCTGCTGCGACAGGTCAAGCAAGCTGTTCTGCTGATGCGCTTCCAGCGCGACGCCGAACCGGTCATAGAGTTTGACCAGCGGATCGAGCGCACAGTCGAGATAGCATTCGAACCAGCGACGGCACGCCTGCCGCACCGAGATATCCTGATCCTGCGCGACGCGCCGGACGATGGTTTCGAACAATGAGCTGTGCCCGGGACGTGGTTCGGCCGTCAGTGCCGAAACGGTGATCACGGGATCGTCGGCGCGGCCCCGGAACGGGTTTTCGCGGAAGATGACTTCGAAACCGCTCTCGGCCTGTCCGGAAAACTCCAGCGTCACATATGCGCTGTCATGGAGAAAGCCGAGGCGCGGCTCGAACATGTCGATCCCGGCGCGTTCGAACAGGCGCGCCACCGCAACGCCTGCCTCCAACTCGTGCCGCCTGTTGACGCGCCTGGAGTTGGTGATGCGGACGGGCAGCGAGAATTTCGGCATCCAGGCGGCATCATCGCTGTAAACCGTGCGCACCGAAGAAGTCGCCGTGAACACCGGCCCTGCCGGACCGAGATACCGGATCTGCCCGCAGTCCATGAGCGCGCGCACCGCCGGGTCGAGCATCAATGCTTGCGCCTGAAGCGGGTGCATGGGCAAGAGCATCTCGCCGTTACCTGCGGCTACGTTGCCGGCGTCATTCCCCAGCAGTGAACTGACGATCGCGGTCACCGCGGTGCCGGCGGAATCCTCGCGGACAAGGTGGGCAGCGGCGGCGAAATAGGCCAGCTGGAAACCGCCGCGCAATTCGGGGGCATAGACCTCCTGCTGCCAGTTCGACATGCCTTGCAGGCTCTTGGGCGTCGGATGCAGCGGATGTCCGAAATACAGGGATTGCTCCGCGGCTATGAAGCCGACCGATGGCGGCGCCCGATCGGCGGCGTCGAGGTAACGCTTCGTCGCCTGACAGCTCTGAAGAATCCGTTCGAGGAGCTCCACATCGGCTTGTCGGTGCGTGGCCGATCCGGCTTCTCTGGCTCCCAGCACAAGCAGATGCACGGCCAGGATCGGTTCTATCTCGTGCCAGTTCGGACCTGCATCCTGGCGAATCCAGATCTGTCCAAACAGGTGCATTCCGCAAAGCGATCGGGATTTCATTTCGATGCGCAGCACGGCATGCCGCGACGGCAGGGAAATCTCCACGCAATCGAAGTTCCGTTCTCCGATGCGGTGGAACACCGGAATCCCGGAATTCAGCTCACGCAAATAGCTGTTTGCGAAGGCTCGAAAAATTGCCTGTTCTGCTGCAATCTGATTCTTGTCGATCATTCGTTGCGGACGCCATGTCGCACAGACGCCGGGCAGGCGCTCTGTGCTAAGTTTCAAAGGTTTTGATGGCGCCGCGCGTGAAGGGCCAGCCTTGCTGCGGCCGCGGCTAAAACTAAACTAAGATTGTCATGTTATCCTAGTCAGCTGCGCGGATCAACCTCCGAAGGCGGTCATCTGGGCAATGCCACCGCGGCTCATCTGGACAGTTCGATCTCGACCGCGATTGCCCTTTTAGCCGAAACGGTTGGCGCGGAAGGTTGCAAGCATGGGATGCGGATTGCCGGAGGCGATTTCTTTGGCCAGCAATTCGCCGACGATCAGTCCAAGCGTGGCGCCGCTGTGGCTAAAAGCGACGTGAAGGTCGGCGACGGTCTCGACGGAGCCAAGCACCGGCTCGCCATCGCCGGGGATAGGCTTCGGGCCAACGGCGTAGGTTGCGAGTTGGAGCCGCGGATTGCCGTCGAGCACGGCGGTAGCTTCGTCGAGCAGTCCCTTTACGGTTTTGTCGTGCACGGTGTAAGTGCCGTCTGAGTTGACCACGACTTCTTCCTCCGACCATGCCGAATCCAAAACAAGTGCGCCATCCGGCGTCGGGCGCACCGCAACACGCGGCGTATTCAGCACGGCACGGAGGTCGGTCTTGATCGGTTTGGTCTTCAAGAGAAGTGAAATCGGGGTGGCGTCGGGGACATGGACTCCGAACTCCGCAAGCATGCAAGGCGTCGCTGGCCCTACGGCAAGGACGACTGCATCCGCCTCGACCGGCGTACCGCCAGCAGTGACGACGCCACGTGCGCGACCGCCTGTGGCAACTATCCGCACGCGTCCTGCGTCCTGAATAAGCTTGCCGGCGCGGGAGCGGAATTCATTGAGCAGCAGATCGATCAAAGACGGCAGGTCAACCCATCCTTCGCCAGGATTGAAGATGGCGCCCTGCGGGGCGATCGCGTTGGCATCGATGCCGGGCGTCACCGCGCCAACTTCGGCAGGGTCGAGCAGAAGCGAGTCATAACCAATATCCTGCTCCAACTGCCACATCGACGCGATCTGGTTCGCCTCGTCATCTGCATCCCAGGTGAGGCCGCCGTCAAAGCGAAGCCACGATGCGGCTTCCGGCCTTGTAGCGGCCAGGGTCCGATAACGATCGATGCCTGCAAGCCTCAAGCGGTGATAGGCAGTGTCCGCGCGTCGCGCTGAGTTCAGCCAGGAAAGTGAACGGCCGGATGCACCATTGGACGGCGCGCCGTCGTTGACAATGGTCACATCAAGGCCAAAGCGGGCGAGGTGCAGCGCGGTCGATGTGCCAAAGATGCCTGCGCCGACAACGACGACATGGCGCGGCTTAGGGGATGCAGTCATAGAGAAATCCTTCTACGCGGAAGATGGGCTGAGTGTGAGATCGCCACACGCGCGGCGGGACTAGTAGTCCGACAGCTTCTTCATGTAGCGTCGGCCCTCGAGCATTGGCCGATCGCGCAAACCGGCCAGCTTGTAGGCAAAACGCCATAGAGTGTCGAAGAAGACCAAAGGCACGAGATAGGGTTTGATGTGTTCGGACATACCGCTGAGGTCGAGTTCGGCTCCATCGAGCACCAGGATGTTTTCCCGGCTGCCGTACTCGATAAGGAAATCGCGGGCGCGTTCGGAAAGGCTCCGCGTCTCATCCAAACCCAGCAAGACAATGAAGCAAGCATCCTTATCCACGACTTCGAATGGGCCATGAAAGAACTCGTTCGCGTGTATTGCCTGCGAGTCGTACCACTGCATTTCCATGAGCACGCAGATGGCGTAGGAATAGGCCGCACCGTAGCTGGCACCGCTGGCTAGTGTGTAGATTGCCTCTCGAGGTGCGAAGCGAGGGGCAAACGCCTCGAACCGGTCTGCGTAGGCCCGGTGCGCGCGCTCGATGGCCGGTTGAAGATGGCCCAGGGAGATCAGCAGGTCACCGGTTAGCCCGCCATCTTCCCGAGCATCGATCAAACCGGCGAGCAGCATGTAGAGCACGCCGTAATTGCTGGAGGCTGCATCGATTGCTTTGCCCTTCGTGTACGAAGCCTGGTAGGCAATCGGGTGGTCGACCGCCCGCGCGAGGGGCGATGTCTGGTCGAGCGTCATGCCGATTGTCGTTGCGCCTCGCGTCCTGGCATGAGTGGCCGCCCGCACTGTCTCCTTGGTGGTTCCTGTCTGCGAGCAAAGGACAACGAGCGTGTCAGGTCCCAACCGCCGCGGATCTCGGCAGACGAATTCATCCGCGTTGTAGCTGTCACAGGCGAATGTCCCATTGTGGCGGTCGAGGAAGTATTTGCCTGCCATCATGATCGACAGCGAGCCGCCGCACGCCACGAGAAAGAGGTGCGAAAACTGCCTGCCCGCGGTGGCGTTCAGAGCGCGTTCTACGTCGGCAGGCAGGGCGGAAATCATGAGCATCCTCGTCTCGCTGACAGAGTTGGGGTCGGCGCGCAATTGACAGGCAGCAGTCATTGTGCGAACGTTATCACATCCTATAAGCTGAAAGTCCTGCAATGGTCAAGATTGCCGCGATGGGCGATAACGTGGTCGATTGCTACCTTGATCGCGGCGAGATGTATCCTGGCGGAAACTGCCTCAATGTCGCAGTCCACCTGAGCCGCTTCGGCGGGCAGTCGGCCTATGTTGGAGCGATCGGAAAAGACCGGGCCGGGGACCTGATCTGCACGGCACTGGCGTCGGAGCGCGTTGACATCACCCGATTGCGGCGCCTCGAAGGGCCGACCGCTTACTGCCTCATAGGTCACCATAACGCCGATCGGATTTTCCTGGATTTCGACCTCGGTGTTTCGATGTTCACGCCGACGCATGAAGATCTGGATTTTCTCTCAGGCTTTCAGGCCATCCACATCGGCCAGTCCAGCGGGTTAGACCCGTGGGCTGCCTTAGTGTCGGGTAACTCTCTATTATCTTACGATTTTTCTACGCGTCGGGAACCGGAGCATCGGCGAAAGATTGGACCTTACTGCTATCTGGCTTCCGTCTCAGGGGATGGTCTCGACGACAAGGAATTGGCCGCAATCGTATCCGAGCTGCTTGCATGTGGTTCAAAGTGGGTTTTGGTGACTCGCGGTCGAGCCGGCGCGGTGCTTCACAGAGACTCTGTCTCCTACCACACTCCGGCGCGGCTGGTCGAACCCGTCGACACCTTGGGCGCGGGCGACACCTTCATCGCCCGAACGCTACTCGGCCTGCTTAACGAAGAGGCGCCTCAGGACATTCTCCGCCATGCCGCAGAGGCGGCGGCTGCAACCTGCCAGTACTACGGCGCGATCGGCCATGCGTCAGCAATAGATATCGGGAACATGACGCCCGAGATCCTCCGCGAGGCCCGGCACGCTCCACCCGGGAAAGCTGTCTAGCTGCGAAATTCTCCGAAACAATTGACGCAAGGAACGGATAATGCTAGGGGAAGTGATAACGTTCTCATCCGCTCAACGAAACGCCGCCTAAGAGCATTTTTGATGGATCAGACGTCGAGTGGAACCGCAAGGCCGGGTTCGGCCGATTAAGAGGAGAAGACATGCAAACAAATTCGAGCAGGCGCCACGTGGTGAAATGCGGTCTGGCGCTGACCGTCGCGTTGGTGACAGGATTTGGCACATTGGCCTGGTCCACGCAGGCAAAGGCGAGCGACAACTCCTACAATCTCATCGACCCGATGGCGATCAGCGTCGGAACGATGGGCGATGCGAAGCCCTACGTCTTCACCGACGCCAATGGAAACTTCACCGGCTTCGATGCTGAACTCTTCCGCGACGTGGCGCGCCGGCTTGGGTTCAAGGAGGAGCAGGTTGTTTTCACCGGCCAGGAATTCTCGGCGCTGCTGCCATCCGTCGCCAACGGCCGCTTCGACGTCGCTGTCGCTGCCATTGGCACGACCGCGGAGCGCAAGAAGACCGTGGATTTTAGCGACGGATATATCGCCGGCTATCTGTCGATCATTTCGGCCGATCCTGCTCTGACGAACAATGAGAGCACCGCCGGAAAGCGCATCGGCGTCATCCAGGGGACGCTGCAGGAAATCTATGCCGAGAAGAATCTGAAGGGCGACATCGTCAAGTTCCCCGATAACAACACCGCAGTGGCGGCGCTGAACAACGGGACGATCGATGGCCATTTCACCGACTATGAGTCGGCCAAGCAGTATGTAGAACGCTACAAGAACCTGAAGATAACAATGAACGTACCGTCCTTCGATGCGCCAGCCGGGTTCGTCGTCAAGAAAGGCAACGATAACTTCCGCGAGGCACTGAACAAGGCGCTGCGCGAGGCCATGGATGATGGCACCTGGAAGCGGCTGCACGAAAAATGGTTCGCGGGCACCCCGATGCCGGATCAATATCTGCCCAAGAAGTGAGTTCGAGCGACTTTGCTGTGTTTCCGGCCGGGCCCGTGAGCAACGGTGCCCGGCCGAGTTATAGATGGACCTGATATGAGCTGGTTCGATACCTTCTCCCGCAGCTTCCTTGATTTCCAGGCGATGGCAGACGTTCTGCCAAACATGGTGATGGTCGGCCTCAAGAACACCCTGATCCTTGCCGTCGCCTCGACGTTTTTCGGGACGCTGATCGGTATCGTCCTCGCCGTGATGGGGATTTCCGAAAACCGGCCGCTGAAACTCCTCGCACGGGTCTACACCGATATCTTTCGTGGGCTTCCCGCCATTGTGACTATTCTGATCATTGGCCAGGGCTTCGCGCGGTTGGGCCGCGATCTGTTCGGTCCATCTCCTTATCCGCTGGGCATTCTGGCACTCAGCCTCATTGCCGGCGCCTACATCGGAGAAATTTTCCGGGCCGGCATTCAGAGCGTCGAGCGTGGTCAGATCGACGCCACCCGCACTCTCGGAATGACGTATGGCCAAGGCATGCGCCTGGTGGTGATCCCGCAAGGCATCCGCCGCGTCCTGCCGGCACTGGTCAACCAGTTCATCGGCAACGTCAAAGACTCCAGCCTGGTCTATTTCCTTGGCCTGCTCGCCTCCGAACGCGAACTGTTCCGTGTCGGCCAAGACCAGGCCGTGCTGACCGGCAATTTGTCACCACTCTTGCTGGCCGGCGTGTTCTATCTCGTGATCACGGTGCCGCTAACCCACCTCGTCAACTACATCGACGCGCGCATGCGCGTCGGCAAGCGTATCAGCGGCGTGCAGAGCGGCCTCAAGGAAGTCGCCGAGCTGGCTGACGCCGGTTTGCCGGGCGCAGCCAAGGCGCCCGCACGCTTCAAGGGTGGCAGCATCGAGGTCAAGAATATCGACATGGCCTACGGCGCCATCCAGGTGCTCCATGACGTCAGTCTGAAAGTGGAGCCCGGGACGGTCACCTGCCTGATCGGGCCCTCCGGCTCAGGCAAGTCGACCTTGCTGCGTTGCCTCAACCGCCTCGTCGAATGTCGAGCCGGAGACATCCTGCTCGATGGCGAAAGCATCTACAGCCAGACCCCTGACCAACTCCGGCGGCGTGTCGGCATGGTTTTCCAGCAATTCAACTTGTTCCCCGACCGCAGTGCGCTCGCCAACATCACCCTGGCGCTGCGCAAGGTAAGAGGCATGTCACGCGAGGCGGCTGAGCGCGCGGCCTCAGCAAGGCTGCATGAAGTCGGACTCTTGGAGCGCAAAGACCATCGGCCGGCAAATCTTTCGGGCGGACAGCAGCAGCGGGTGGCCATCGCGCGAGCCTTGGCCCTCGAACCAGAAATCATGCTGTTCGACGAAGTCACCAGCGCCCTCGATCCGGAATTGGTGAAGGGTGTCCTGAACTTGATGGCCGACCTCGGACGGGGCGGGATGACGATGGTCGTCGTTACGCACGAGATGAACTTCGCTCGCAAGGTTGCAAACCAGGTCGTATTCATGGACGAGGGACGGATTGTCGAGGCAGGGCGACCAGCGGACCTTTTCGACAATCCGCAAAGCCCACGTCTTCGGCGCTTTCTGTCTGAGGTGCTCTGATTGCAATAGTGTGTGCAACGGCGAGTGCTGCTGTTTTCGGGCTTGCGGGGCGGGCCTAACTGCCACTAGCTCGTCGTTACGACGCACGAATGGGCGGCGGGGCTTGCTGAGTGGTTCAAAGATCGTCGAAAAACGCAACCATCATAGAGGTTGCTCGCCGGGCCGGGGTCAGTTCCGCCACTGCGGGGCGTGTGCTTGGCGACTATGGCTACAGCAGCCCCGAAGTTCAGGAGAAGGTGCGCGCCGCCGCAACTGCGCTGGGCTATCGCCCCAATCGCCTGGCAAAAGGTCTGATCACCGGTAAGACGCAGACTATCGGAGTTGTGGTCGGCGACATCGAAAGCCCATTCTACGCGAGCGTCTTGCGTGGAATAGGGGATGTCGCGCGCCGTGGCGGCTTCGGGGTTATCGTTACGAATAGTGACGAAAATGCCGAACTCGAGCGAGAGGCAGTGCAACTGCTGCTGGAAAAACAGGTCGACGGTTTGATCGTCTCGTCGACCTTCGCGGATCAGCCGGATCATCTTCGTGAGGCAGTCGCGGCCCGCTGTCCCGTGGTGCAGTTCGACCGCATCGTGGCGGGCCTGGAAACCGATACCGTGGTGGTCGACAACGTGTCTGTAACGCGCAGCAGCATCGCTGCAATGATTGAGGCCGGACACAGCCGCATCGGCATCCTGGCCGAACTAGGTCCGGGCCAGCGCGATGATGTCGGCTCGTTCGTGGCGAACGCTGACCTCTCCAGCGCCGAGGTTCGCTACCACCATCCAAGCTGGCAACGGCTGTTGGGTTATCTGGAAGCCCATCGTGCCGCAGGAATCGAGCCGGATCTGCAGTTGATCCGCCGCGTGACGGTCTATTCCAGCGAGGCGGCCCGCAAAGAGGCGCTCGATCTGCTGACGATGCGCAATGCGCCGTCCGCTCTATTCACCGCCGATGGTGTGATGTCGACAGGCGTTCTGGAGGCGACTTCTGCACTGAAGCTTGCGATTCCAGGAGACGTTTCGCTGCTTTGCTTCGACGATCTCGACTGGATGCAGTTCGTGGCCCAAGGTATCACAGCCATCGCGCAACCCGCCCATTTGATCGGAGCAGCGGCGGCGGAGCTTCTCTTGAAGAGGCTGGCGGAGGCCACCTTACCTTTCGAGCACCGTGTCCTGGCGGCCCGCTTGGTGGAGCGCAATTCGATTGCCGTGCATGTCTAAGGCTGGACGATCTGAAGTCCCCTGAGAGGGGAAGCAGGCCCGTCCCTGACATTCAATCCCTGCCTGCCTTGACCTACATCGGTCGTAGGTCATTCAGGAAAGCATCGCCAGGTCAGTTGAAACCGCTGACCTGAGCTTGCCTGGCTGTTCACTCACCAACACTGGCGACCCTAACGGCTTCGGCGCCGGTCCTCGTGAACGAGGACAGCCGCTGCGATGGCGGCGCTTGTCGTCTCGGCCGGGCGGGTGCACCGAGCAGTCGTGAAATATATTTCCGTATGTGAATTTTATTGACACTCGAGCCAACTGCTGCGAATGATCAACCGCTGGGCCTCGGGAGGAGGTTCGGCCTCATCAACCACAAGCGGCGGCACGCAAGTGTCCGACCGCCCAATTGACCAGGCTTCGGCCGAGGGAGGACTCTTGCGCAAATTTTTGAGTATGCTCGCCATTTCGGCAGCCGCCACCACAGTGTTGGGGGCAAGCCACGCCGCTGCCCAGGCCGCTAACCCGTTCAAGTGCGAGCCGGGTGAAAAATACGTCATGAACGTCATGGTTTCCGGTGTCGAATATTGGTTCCCGGTCTACGAGATGTTCAAGCAGGCTGGAAAACAGTTCGGTTGCGAGACCGAATATACCGGGACCCCCGAATACGACGTGAACAAGCAGATAGCGACGTTCGACCAGGCGCTGGCTCAGAAGCCGGCTGGCATCCTGGTCCATCCGATGAACTCCGATCCCTTCATCGAGCCAATCAATCGGGCCATTGAGCAGGGAACGGCAGTAGTCACATTCGCCGCAGACTCGCCCAACTCCAAACGCGTATCCTACATCACCTCCGACAACGTCGCCGAAGGCACCTATGCTGCCGATGCAGTCGCCAAGGCGATGGACGGCAAGGGCGAATACGCGGTCCTCGAAAACCCCGGACAGGACAATCACGACAAGCGCATTGCCGCATTCATCGCCCGCATGGAAGCCAAATGGCCGGATATGAAGCTCGTCGGCCGCGCTGCGTCGAACCAGGATGCGACGAAGGCCTATCAGGCCGTGCTCAGCCTTGCTCAGGCGCATCCCGATCTGGGCGCGGTGTTCATGCCGGAAGCCAACTCGGCAATCGGCGCAGCTCAGGCCGCCAAGGAAGGCGGCGGCAAGATCCGCGTCATGCTGGCCGACGTCAACGCCAAGATCCTCGACATGATCAAGGCCGGCGAAATCTTTGGCTCAGTCAACCCGAACCAGGGCATGCAGGGCTATATGGGGTTCATGCTGCTGTGGCTGGCCAAGCATCCTGAACTGATCGATCCGATGAACGACGCCCGGCGGTCGGGCTTCAACGGCATGAGCGTGCCCTTCGTCGACAACGGCTTTTCCATCGTCACCGCGGAAAATGCCGACGATTTCTATTGGGACGCCTACCTCAAGCGGCGCGGCACCAAGGGCATCGAGGAATAAGGCCCGCCGCTCTCGGAGCTCCTTCGGAATGCTCGACCGGACGGGGGGGGGGGGGGCCCCCCCCCCCCCCCCCCCAAAAAAAAATTAAAAACGGGAGGGGGGGCGGGTGGGAGGACCCCCCCCAATTTTTAAAACCGGCAAAAAGCAAAAAAAGGGGGGCCAAAAAACCCA